>JAFGOO010000144.1 GCA_016926455.1 Methanosarcinaceae archaeon
TGCTTGAGCGGAGTGCGGTGAAAGTCGCACGCTCCGTTCTAAGAAGAGGGAGAGCGAGTAATCGCTCTTTCTTATTCGACAATTCAATACAGAACACGATAGGGATATCAATGCTGCAATAAACATCAAGAAGTTTGCATTCCAAAATAAAAATCTGATAACCGTTTGAAACCTTTGGAGCGAGGGGAAGGGCTTGTGGACTTGTGAACGATGGTTCAAAGAATGAAGTAAGAAGATCAATGCGTAAGCGTGAAGTAGTTCACATACATAATCATCGTCTCGATGCCTCGAACAGAGCGAAGCACTGTCTGGGATCCTTGAAAGTTCCCATTCATTCTTCCTATTCCCCAAAAAATAATTATATATCCGCAAATCACACCCTTGCGATCGTAATAAAGCCGGTATGACCGACGCGAGCTGTTGCCGGTCGCGTTCCACGGTCAGTGAACGATATGGAGCGCTCCATGCATTCAATTGTTGTGACTTCCATAAAACCGGCTTTATTTATCGATGTTCGGATATCCTTTGTCTGTTCGAAAAAGGGAGAGTAGGTTGCAAGGAAGCCACCGTTTTTAAGAACATTTTTTACATTCGGAATGACATCCTTTGCATCGATAGTATCAAGTGTGACCACATCGAACTTCTCGTCAAGATCAATTATCTTGTCTACGATATTCCCACAGCGTACCTCTACATTTTCAAGACCAGCGCGTTTTACATTCTCCTGCGCCACAGCAGCAAAATCTTCCCTGATCTCGTAACTAAGAACACGTTTTGCAATGGATCCTAGATACATGGCAAGAATACCAGAACCAGTTCCGGCATCAAGGGCGGTGTCCTCTTTGTTAAGCCCGGTGTATGCGAGTATCATACCAACGTCCTTTGGCATAATGGGTGCACCTGTACGCTTTGCATGCCTGAAGAAATCCGGCATGCGTGGTTTCTGAATGACAAACTCCTGACCCATATGTGAATGTACGGTATCTCCAGCTTCCTTTTCCAGAAGTTTGCCTAACTCTATAATCCCGAAATCGTTATGGAATTTTTCATCAGACACTGTCGCGATGAATTCCCTCATCTTACCTTTATGTATGGTCTTTAGAAGGACCACATCACCCAATCTCATTTATTTAGCACCTGCTGTCTGTTTTTTTCTATAGTACCTTACAGCTTGGATAGAAACAATATCCCTTGGAATTGAATGTTTGTTCATTGCCAGATAATCCTTTATCGCCCCAAACTCACGTTTGTATGAATCCACCAGTGTACGGGCATAATACACACCATCGGAGGTCAAAACATATTCGTAGCGCTGCCTGAACCTCCCCCCCTTCTCAAAATACCGCAGGTCCTCATTCACTATACCCATGGCTACAAGTATCTGTATATTCTCAAACACACTGTCACTGTAAGGGAAACCGTATCGTTTGTGAAAGTGGTAGTCAAAAAGGTTTTTTAGCTTCACGTCCCTTCCAAAGGTTTCCACTGTCCTGTAAACCCAAGTAATGTTCCTTATACGTGGGATAGAGACAAAGCCATCATTTTCCGTTTCAAAGAGGCTGTGCACACCGTAGAGCAAAAGAATCAGTCCTTCGATTGGGAGGTACTGCTCTTCCCGTATGAAACGAAGCAACTTTGGGGACAGTTCATCGACCTTCAAACGCATCTGCAACTTCACAGACTCAACATCCGATTCCATAACTGCATCTGGATGCGCGAATGCCGTAAGCGACATCTGGCGCGAAATAACACGTACAAGCCCGTTGGCGAGTGCAGATTCGTCGTAGAAGAAACTTTCCTCATTCCCGATTGCAACACGCGTGCTTTTTGGTACACCAGTTGCAACGCTAAGGTCCACCAGAACATCACCTAACTCTTTTGCAAGCCCCGTTTCAAACATCTTCCTTGCAATGCCATGACGCGCAATGGTGGACAGTGACATTCTTGACATTGGGGAAAGCGTCTTCTGATTAAAACGTGCGACAGAGGTATATATCCTACCACAGCGTATATTCCTGATCAACTCATTTGAATATAGGCTTCCGTTTTCTTTGATAAAACTCAGAAGATCATTGTCGTTGTAGACTGTGAAGAACTCGATGATTTTATCAATGACAGCCTCCTCTCCTTCTGTATCCTTGAGGAGGGACAGTGCATCTTCCAGTGCATAGAGCAGCATGACCCTTGCAGCCTGTGTTTTTGGATGATGTATGATTGCAGTGTAATGATGAGCACGTGCAATGAGCATTGATTCGGCAGCTGTAAGCACCATATCCTCACCATAAGCGGAGCCTTCAGGCGTACCGAGAACCAGATGATTATTCCGTATTGTCAGGCTCTGCATTATCTGGTCAACATCAATAAGCCCAAGCGATACTCCGGTATGGTATGAATCGCGAAGCAGGAAATCGATCCTATCGGCATCGATATCCCCTGAAATTATTTGTGCAAGATATGGTTTTCTGACCGACTGAGAGTCACCGGTTGTTATTTTTGCAATTTCATCAAAAAATTCGTGTGCATTAACTCCAAACTCTTCTGACACATGCTTTTCTATAATCGCATCATCAGAAAATGCATTTGATACAATATCCTTTGTAAAAGCTTCATGTTTTATGAAACGCTTACCATGGATCTTCGGCTGTATATCAGGATTTCGTGTGAGCAAACCTTCAACTGCGTGGGAAAGTGCAGAATGCCCCACATCATGTAGGAGGCCGGCGATCCTAACCATTTGCATATCTTCCTGCCCAAGACCAAGCGTTTTAGCCATTAATGACGCTGTATGCATGGTTCCGATACTGTGCTCAAAACGAGTGTGATTCGCACCGGGATAGACCACATCCGCAAGTCCAAGCTGTTGTATCTTTCGAAGACGCTGAACCTGTTCTGTATTTATTAGCATCCGTTCCAGTTCGCTGAGTATTACCGTTTTGTGGACAGGGTCATGGATTATCATTGGTTTTGGCATTGTACAAATATAATTGATGAGGAGTTATATATAAGAGTGGGAAGTGGAGATATAACTTCAAGAGGAAAATGGAGTTGCAGCCTAAAGAAATTACTACGTTATCTTTTAGTAAATTCAAAAGAATGGCTGTTAACTACTACCCTATAAATAGGCTGGCTTCCTGCTTCAAAGAAAAGACACTGGGTTCTTCACCGGCTTTAAATCGGGAAGTTCTTGCCCTAATGTGTTCTATTCCTAAATCAGTCAGCTTTACTTGTACTGATATTGAATGGTATTCGTTACAAGACCTAATGAGTCTAAAGAATAACAATGTTATATATGGTTTGGTGTAATATATGTGACTACAGACATTTGACGTAAATCATCTCCAGTTTTAAAACGGTTGTCTTCTCACTCCAAAGGTGATAAATATGAATAATGACTGGATATAGAGAAAATGACCTCATTCAAATTACCAAATATAACCTATAATTGTTACTTACATAAGAGATACTTGATTATAAAAAGAGGTGAGGCTGCATAATGAATATAGACAGAAGTATAATTGATGATACTAGCCTAAAAAAACTGGAAGAGATTAATAATTCCCATGTAAACGATATTCTAGAAAAATATGTCAAACTCTGCAAACCTGCAAAAGTTACAGTTCTGGATGATTCTGAGGGGGACAGAAATTACGTAAGGGATCTGGCACTTAAGACCCGGGAAGAAATGTCTCTGAAAACAGAGGGCCACACCATACATTTTGATGGCATGCAGGATCAGGGAAGGGATCTTGAGAACACAAGGGTTCTTCTTCCCAGAGGAAAAAAACTGAGCAAAGCCATTGAAACAATCGATAGTGAAGAAGGCCTGAAGGAGATTTTTGGACTTCTGAATGGAATAATGGAAGGTAAGGAAATGCTTTTGAAATTTTATTGCCTTGGTCCCCAGAACTCCAAATTTTCTATTCCTGCACTGCAACTGACAGATTCCA
>JAFGOO010000145.1 GCA_016926455.1 Methanosarcinaceae archaeon
AACAAGGATTGAAACATTAATGAACTTAGTGGACGCACATTGCACAACTAATTCGCAAGCAATATCCACTAAAACAAGGATTGAAACATTAATGAACTTAGTGGACGCACATTGCACAACTATATTCGCAAGCAATATCCACTAAAACAAGGATTGAAACAATGATCCCAACAGCAAACCCATTCAAAATATTGGATTCGCAAGCAATATCCACTAAAACAAGGATTGAAACTCGTCAAGCGCATTATCAATATATTCAGGAAGCGAATTCGCAAGCAATATCCACTAAAACAAGGATTGAAACTGTTATAACTGCGGTGACCAGCTAAGCTGGTTATTATTCGCAAGCAATATCCACTAAAACAAGGATTGAAACCAGGTTGATGTTGTACAAATCGGTGGTGTAACTCAGATTCGCAAGCAATATCCACTAAAACAAGGATTGAAACGATGATGGTGGTAAGTATTGCAGCCATTCGGTTACATTCGCAAGCAATATCCACTAAAACAAGGATTGAAACTATCGCAAAGAGATACGAATGTTCATTGATAAGCGAATTCGCAAGCAATATCCACTAAAACAAGGATTGAAACTAGGGATACTTATTCCTATGTTGAACGGAAATGTGAATTCGCAAGCAATATCCACTAAAACAAGGATTGAAACAAGGAGTTAGCTGGTCATATGAAGTTCCGACGAAGGATTCGCAAGCAATATCCACTAAAACAAGGATTGAAACTCAATCTCCGAAGCAAACACAAACTCAACATCAACAATTCGCAAGCAATATCCACTAAAACAAGGATTGAAACTTGATGTTGGTGCCTGTTGTGGGGGCTTCGACTAATTCGCAAGCAATATCCACTAAAACAAGGATTGAAACTATGTATAGGTGTATGTATGGATGTATAGGTGTATATTCGCAAGCAATATCCACTAAAACAAGGATTGAAACGATGATGCCATAAACGAATTTTGTTCGTTTGGTTCTATTCGCAAGCAATATCCACTAAAACAAGGATTGAAACTATTATTCTCGAACACTGTTGATGCGTCTATAGATAATTCGCAAGCACACAACCACAAATCATCGAGACGCGCATTCTCAAGTTCCCTGAGCTCATCAGCAGAAGATCTAACGCGTTCTGTGAGTTCTGCAAGGCCCTTGGCCACAAGCTTGTAAGCCTGACCCTTCGAGCAACCTAATCGATAGGCAATTTCTTGAAACGTATAACAATCTTTACGAAGTTCTAAAGCACGATGTCTTTTTTCAGCTGTGGATACAGTGATACCATTTGTTTTAGAATTTTTCATTGTTTCCCCTCTCTAAGTTTCCCACATACTCTGCATTGCGATGAGCTCTTAACACCTTTTGAATCGTATATACAGAAACACCCAACTTACGAGCTACATCTTTCAAACAGCAACGATCCGCTTTACGGATGATGAGGTCGCGGTCTTCTCTGGTCAACTGTGAGTATGATTTCATATTTTCCCCTCCTGTGCCAGCTTCTCCACAAGTTGTGATATCTCTCCAGGATTCTTGTAAACGTCCTTATGAGCCTTGCAGAAATCCCAACCTATCTTATCATACTCTAGGTTTCGTCGGTGTTCTCGCTGGTCAGATCTTCCACCGATGAATTGTTTGAGTTCTCTGATTTTCAAAGCTTGGTCTGGAGAATTTAAATCCAATTGTAACAAGAACGAACTGTCACCCTGTGACACGTCAAAACACTCCTCTTGTATTGGGTTTCGACTATCAGTGTAACAAGGTAACAAGGTATTATCCCATTCTTCTTTTAACCCATTTTTATTTTCTTTTTCATTACCATCATTATTACTATTACCTATACAACAATGTTCTTTTTTACTTGTTACCTTGTTACAAGTGGTATCTTGTTCTTGTTTTTGTTGTAACAAGGTACTTTGATTACCTTGTGACAAATGTTTTACAATAGAACAGTTTTGCCAAACTCTTTTGCCTCTGTCAACCCCACTACTAACTTGATAATCATCATATCCAAGTTTTCTAAACCGTTTAGCAAAGGTGTTCTCGTGTATTTTTTCGACACCTTGTTTCTTACACCACGAGACAAACTCCGCGTATAATACCGTTTTTTCGCACCCGTCCTCGGAATAAACAAGACTCGAATCCGCGAACGCCGCTATAGGATCACTATTTATTCGGTACATTTTGGCCACGTCTTCAACCGTGGCGTCATAAGAATATTTTCCATTTTCTAAAAGATGTTTTAGCGCAGGGAGTGCAATGTTTAGAAGTCCTGATAATTCTTTATCCGTGAACAGTTTAGACTTTAATTCAGGATCTTCTTTTCCAGTTCCACTGAACTTGTTAGGGAACCTTATTATTATCCATCTCCTGAAAAATGCAAAATCCTCACCCACGGGCACCGGAGGCAACCGGTTAGCACTAAATATAAACCTGGCAGTATTTTTAAAATCAAACGGAGGGCAATATATTTTCCTACCATTTACCTTGCCATCATCACCAATTGCTTGAAGAGTTACTTCGTTTTGGTAAATAGCCTGGCTTTTCAGATCTGGGGATTTATTAACAAGCTTACCATATAGTTCAGCCGCTGCATATTGACTTGATTCTAGTTTATGTAAAGACTGATGCGAACAGTTAGCTTCACCAACTAACTTGCCAACCAGATCAAGGAACACACTTTTACCATTCCCACCATCACCAATGAGTAAAATCCCCTTCTGTATGCGTGTATCAGGTATGAGAGAGTATCCTAGAAACTCGAATAGAACCTTGTGATCGGTTTTATCCACTGCTTCATTAATATATCTTTGAATGTTTGGACACTTCGCAGAAGGATCATATTTCACTGGAATCTGCCGAATGAACATGTAATCAGGTGAATGTGGTAATAGTTTCCCCCTGGGGATATTATAAACTCCATTCAATAGACATATGTTCTCAGTGTCGTTTTTTATTGATTCTCGTGGGATATGTGCCACATCTTCAAGATATGTCAAAACGTCTGCAATATACCCGCTTGAAGGGTCACGACCGCATACACTTTTATACAGTTCTCTTATTTCTTTTCTTATTGGTAATGCGGTCTTGCGTGCTCCAATGTTCCGAAAAACACCATTTGAGTATAAGTAATACTCAATCGTGTCCTGCATAACGAATATGTGATGTTTATCCAGGATATCCTGTCCGCAATCTGCAGGAGTGTACCGATCGGTTTTAACGTTTGGTGATTTTTTGAGTGCTTTTAATCCAGGACTGAGTTCCTTAACCTTCTTTATTCCAAAAAAAGACATCACGTTTTCAGTAGCAATTGCCTCTATAAGGTTTCCAGGTACGAAACTAAGCTCTTTCTGGATGAACTTGTTAGCAGCTTCAACCTTGTCAACGTAGTCCTCCGGAATAGCCTGTCTTTGGAGCTTAACATCCCAGACCCTTTTACCTTTCAGCTGAAGGACATCCTCTTTCGAGTGAGTTAAAAGATACTCAGCAAGATCTATCTTGTCTATACCCATAGGCTTTGGTAACTCGATTATTTCAGCTTTGATACCATTTTCCTCGAGTAGTTCAGCTGTTTTGAGTGCACCCTTCAGACCGGATTCGTTTTCTTCGTTGTCATTGATAATTCTGACAAGGTCCATATTTTTACACACTTCGATGGCATGCTCCGTGTCATGTGAGGATATCTGCGTTGTCACCGGTGATATACACGCTAGCCCTTCCTGGAGCAGACCAATGCAATCTGTTACACCTTCGGTTATGTACACAACCTTAGTCTTTTTTATAGAATCTTCACCATAGAAAACGGAATTATCAATATGGGGGCTGATATATGGCCTCTCTTCTGAGTACACCAGATGTTTGATGTACTTCCCCGAATGTTTGCCCTCGTGCCATTTTGGATCTCTGCCAATTGAGTATACCGGTTTCCCGTTTTTCCAATATGGAAAGATAATGCGGTCCCTATAGTGATCTTTTAATTTCCCTTTATCAGTGACCGTGAATAGGCCAGTAATCTTTAGTTGGTCTTCGTGGAAAAGGTCTTCAAGTTTTTTCTGCAGGTGACAGTTTTCAGGCGCATATCCAATCTTTAAGGTATCAATCGTCTCATCTGAAATGCCCCATTTAGACTGGATGTATTTTCTATGTTCTTGTGTGAGTTGAGAATGATAGAATTCAAAAATGAATTTAAGAATAGTATATAATTCGCCCCTCTCCCCATTATCTTTTATATCTCTGGATCCGAACTCAATTCCGGCATAATCGGCTGCGATCTTCACAATTGTCAGAAAGTCATTTTTGATATCAAGTCCTTCGGATTCTGCAATCCATGTGTAGATATCTCCTCCTGTGCCAGTTGCGAAATTTGTGTATAATTGCTTTTCGGGATCGACAACCATGGACGCCCCTGATTTAGAACTTGCAGACGTTGCGCCTCTATACACTTTTCCATGCCTTTTTAGTGATATTGTCTGGCCAATGTATTGAACAATATCGGTGTTCAGTTTGATATATTCTGCATAGGCTCGTAAACTACTGGCGGGTGATTCATCTAAAACACTCATCTACACTCACCACACCAAAAACAAAAAAGGAGTAACCGTTAGCAATAAATAGAATACGTACCTATAGGATGTTAACCACAACATGCTTTTATTCCAACCACCCTTGGGGACCTTGTGTCCCCATACCCCTTTTTCCAGATTCACCTTTCCTCAACTCCTATAGCTATGGGGACATCAGAGTTTTTAGAAAATTTCATCTCTGTAGGATGGTTTTTTGTGAAATTCCTAGCTTTGAACTTGCCACGCGCTGGGGTTGGGTCTGCGCCAAATCTGAAAGGCCAAAGTTCACATTTACTGGTACATTCTTTGACCTCCACGACGGACCTATTACAACAGTCCAGGCAATTCTTACGAATGGCCTTCAAAAGTTCTGTCTTGGTGGTCACGGTTTCCCACCTGCGAGATCTATCACAGCTTTTGTAAGTCGTTTCTCAAACGGAGATCCGAATTTTAAAAAGTATTCCACAGAGCGGGGGTATCGTTCCTTGATAGATTGTGCCCATTGGGAACCGTTCTCCACGACGGTCGTGTTTCGTGTGGTATTTATAAGATTATTTCCAATACTAGTCATTGGGGCAGCTCCTTTTTTCAAAGGGTTGTTTACCGCACCCGGTTGCATGTGTCCGGCAAGACGTTGTTGCAACCGGGGTCATACCTATACTATTGCCGTCTCGTTCGAAGCTCATATACGTGCCACGGTTAATCCCCATGGCGTCACAGAACTTTGCAGGGATGACAATATTTTTACAGTTTGTCAAAGATTGTACTTTTCTGATGATCACGAATTCATCACCAAATTTATTTATTTTCAATAAAGTCTATATTCTAAAGCCTTTTAAGTCTTTATCACTCAATTCTGGTAACAGATAGCGAAATTGCCATGTTGTAACGAAAGCTATACTTACGCTATACATACGCTACACAAACGTAGTATATCATCTCTTTATTGCCCTATGTCGCCTCCGGAACTCTCCAGATTTGATAGCTTTCTTGAATTCCATGCCGCAACTCATTCCTTCACACCTCGCATGTTCCTGGCCATATCCACCGCCATCTTAACAACTGGATTTGTCCTTGCATAATGTTGATAGAGCTCGTCATCACATGAAGCGACTTTTTCGATGAGTTGTTCTGGAGTAAGAGTTTTCGCGTCTGTAAGGTTCATTTTTATTCACCTTCTCTTCTCTTTATATCTCCTCCTAAGCTCCGGCGCTTTAACTTTTCTTCTAAAAGTGTTCCGACAGCTGCAGCTGAAAGTCCCAACCACATCAAAGTTTTCCTTGATGGCTGTTTGAATACATCTGGCAAGGTTGCCACATTCAGGACAAAACAACTGTGTTTTGCGTTCTGTGTACCTGCAGAACCTCAAAACAAACTCATCAAATGTAATTGAAACGTCCACGTTTCCGCGTCTACGTGGATCATCCAATCGAATAATCCCTCTGTTTTCACATGCATGGACCATCAGTTCAACCCTCCCGCGTAGATCTCGATATTAGCCATTTCTTGGTTGGCCAATCTTTCATGGATTGAAGCTACTAGATCCGGACACCCATCAACATCGATCTTGAAGATATCCTCCAGAATACGCACCATCAGGTCACTCTCATTGATTACATCCCCTCGTAACTCATTTACTACACCGTTAACAAGGTCCTCTTCTGTAACTATCCCTTCAATATTCACCGTGTTGACGGTTTCCTTTGAGCAACTGCCATCATTGTACCTGAATTGTATATACTCGAAAGCCAGGTCCAGGTAAACACGGCCACCCAGCACAGGATCATTAACACATGCATACATTGTGATCTCCCCCTTCTGATGCCAATCGGTTACAAATCGCATTCACAAGGTCCGGACATCCATCAACGTCAATATTGAACAAATCCGGAAGGACCATGTTTTGAAGAGCCTCTGTTTTGATAGTGGGTTTACGAAGTTCATCTATAACCCACGCGATGTACTCGACAAGATCTTCTTCATGAAACACCCATTTCCCGTCTTGGTAAGATCTTCCACCAAATTGGGAATAATTCACACATTTAAACATAGTTTTCAACCTCCTACACTCTCATTGCTAATCTACCGCCAAATTTCACCAATTTCATAATCGTTACAGGCCCGAGTATCATCACTAAAGCCACTACCAGAAGGAAGATCCCTAAGACGAGGTAGTGAGTTACATCTTCTGGCAATCCGATAGAAATCGTTTTGATTATTCCTATTCCCGCTATCGTTAAGGCAACAATCACCAGCTGCATGAATACCATGAGCAAGTAATATCCAAATATCAGCGCCCCTAATTTCCTAGTCATTGGCACTATCATCAAAAAGAATATGATAAATACAAACTTCGCCGACACGCCGATCACAAGCATCCGCCAAACGAATTCATCCGCCATAATCAAGTACACTAGAGCCATGCCAATGTAGAGTATTACGTTATCCTGCGTTGGTGCGATTGAATCTATAATACTGGATACGAACAGTGAATAGAGTATGTAATTCACTATTAGTGGTATCCACATGGCCAGACCTACGAATGCCTGCAAACAAATCAATAGCATGCAGTACATACCAAACTTTGACAGTGACATCTTGCGTTCGATAGATTGTCCGAACAATCGCCGTGTGGGTTCTGCATTTGACAATAATACGTATGTACCGCCAATCAAGATAAACCCGAAGACCAGCAGTGAATATATCCCTAGACTTGCCAGAGCTCCATCAATCACACTCTGATCTCGAAACGGGTTATATGGAAAGGTGGCAATTGAAAGTATAAGGTCTGTTGTTCCGTTATCACTACTCGTTACGGTCGGCGAGATTGTTGATGTCATGTTATAGATATCATCAGACACCATTTTTGCACCTGCGTCTACCATTTGGTTTCCTCCATTTTTGAATCACCCGAGTAGAAAACTTTATCGCCACAAAAGACCTATAGATGTTTGTCGACGATGGGTCTCTTAGGTTTGTCCTGGGGGCTCACTTTCATTCTTATTTTTCATTCACTCCCTTGTGGAGTAATTATTATGTGTTTTCCATCATCCGTAACATCCACGACGGATCCTTTCCCTAGGTTGAATTTGTCCCGTAAGTACGCAGGAATCAACACGATTGCTTTATTTGGTGACATCATTGAAACTTTTCTTAACGACATTTTATCCTCCGTTATGACCAATTGGTCACTTTATTGGTTAACCATATATTAGTACAAAGGTATAAAAGGCTTGTGGTTTAATAATCAACCATATGGCTGACCGTGAAAAAGTGACGGGGTTCAGATTACCAACACGCACACTCTACCAGCTGGAAGAGCTTCAAGAGCTTGGCCACATAAAAAACAGAACAGACGGTGTTATCAAAGCGATAGATCAGTTTTATACCAAAGAGTCATTAAAAGGTTCACTTTTCTTGCAGATGCTCGCCAGCGCTTCAAATTCTCAGTTTCCAGCTAAAGAATGGGAATATCAAGGCATTGGAAATACTATGCATATCCTCGGTGATATAGCAGAGGAAGATTGCACCATTGTAAAAAAAGGAAATAATAAAGCCATTATTATACAATCAGTAGGTGATAAGAGAATCATCCTAACTCTTGAGTATGAAATAGTAAAAAAGGAATCCACAAAAAAGAGTGAGTAATTCCTATTCTTCAGCTGCCAGATACTTAAGTAAGATTTGTGGATTCTTCTGCAACGCGGCTACCAATTCCTTAACGTATTGTTCGTTCTCATCTGTCAAAGGTTGAGACAAGAGGAGACCACACTTAAAGCAGTAGGACGCATTAGGGGGGTTAAATTCCCTGCACCTGGGACATTTTACAGCTTTGGGCATGTTATCCCCATCCTCCGAAATATCCACCCCAGAGGCCTTTAAAATGGCCTTCTCAACGTCACGATCTGATAGGTGCACATACCTTGCAGCCATGTTGGATGCTTGCGTCCAACCAAACTGTTTTTTTAGTTGTTGCTCGGTGAGATGGTTCGCTAATTCTGTAGCCCTGGTATGTCGAAATAGGTGAGGATGGATCCTTCTTTTGATACCCGCTTTCTGTGCAATGACCTTAAGTTGTCTAAGAACACCTGCATATGTGATGGGCCTTGAGCTTTTCCTGGAATAAAACAAAGGAAAGTCCTTGTCGTCTTTGTACTCGTGGATTTCGAGCAGTTGCCGTAAGTATGAAGACGCGTATACGACCCTATTTTTTCTCCATCCGGTCTTTCCTTCTGGAAAAGTGACCACAGCTCCGTTGTCGTCAAACTCAACATCACGAACTCTCATTGAGAGCAGCTCTCCTATCCTGCAACCACTGTCATACAACAAAGCAATAATTGCCTGATCTCGTGGATGAGTGCAGCTGGCCAGTAACTTCTCTAACTCTGCCGGAGTAATCATGTCGTCAGGCAGCTTTCCATTTCCTTTAGTGGCTGTCACCTTAACCCCACTCAATAGATCTTTTTGGTTAGTGGATTGTAACCATTTCCTCAAAGTAATCTTCACAAGTCCAGCTGTGGAATGGTTAGGAAATCTCTTAACAATTTCAATCTGGATCCGCTTTACGTCATCACCTGAAAGATTAAAGAAATCCATATCTGGACATAACCGGACAATCTTTTGCATGTTTGATAAGTAGGTGGTTTGAGTTCTGAATTTTGCCCCCGAAATAACCATGTGATCATGAAATGTTTGATAAATTCTCTTTCCTTGTCCTGTACCATCATCACCATTTTTGGCTATCCAACTGTCGATATCATGAATTACCATAAATTGTAATTGTTTTCAAGATTTATAACATTATCCTTACAAAATCAAAATGTAATATTATCTTATCCTGATGTCGGGTCAAAACACTAATGTCGCTAGATTTGTAACCCATACATCCTATAATTCGACACTTTAAAGATGACATGACAATAGATTTAAAAACCAAAAAATATTGCTTATGAATACAATTATTTTTAATGTTTGTGCCTAAATGGATGGTAACTCAGGTTATACTGTGATTTGTAAACAAAGAATCTAATGTAATTGGTTTTACTTTATTGTAAATTGTTTTTATGATAATAGTAACTAAATAGTTAGTATGAGGAAACTTTATATTTCATAGGTGATATGCTACAACCATATGGGCACATCCATAAAAGAACTATATAAAAAAATTGGAATGCTGATAGAAAAACGCACTTTTATGATTCTTTTTATTGTAATTATATTGGTGATTGGCTCATTTCACGGCGCCAAATTAATTAAAAACGAAAGTGGTACCGATACTTTTGTTGAAAGGACGTCACTACTTTACCAAAACTTCGAATACCTGTACAAAAAGAACTTCGGCACAGAAGCCATTGTGGTCATGGTGGAATCAGACGATATCACCAGTCCCAAAGTATTGAAAGCCATGGAAAGGCTTGTCAGACTAGTGGGAAATAAAGATAACGTTGAGGATATTACTAGCATCTCCAGCATTATAAAGAATGCATCATATGCCCAATCAGGTCACATCTCCATTCCGGAAGACGTTAACACAATAAAAAAAATAATCGCAACCATACCACAGGAATATCTTAATAGCCTTTTGCCTGACCAGCAACATGCTCTCATATTTGTTGAGATGGCAGGCGATGTTACGGACGAAGAACAAGTAAGAGTTCTCTCAGAGACCAGAACTGCGATTGGGTGGGCAGATTTTCCAGCAGGCACATACGTTACCGTCACAGGTGATCCAGCTTTTAGGATTTCAATGAGCGAGGAGATGAATAAGAGTCTTAGTTCAATGCTTATAATCTCTTTCATTCTTATGATCGTTGCCCTTCTTGTGGTATTCAATCACGTACGTTGGAGCCTTCTACCACTGCCAGCAGTACTGGTCGGTTTGGTCTGGACGTTCGGTGCAATGGGGTACTTAAATGTTCCAATGACCATGGTCTCAATGGCAGTATTTCCAATCCTGATTGGTCTTGGAGTAGACTATGCAATTCAGTTTCATAGCAGGGCCGAAGAAGAGCTTGCAAAGGGGGAATCTGCCTCTGAAGCCATCATTGAAACCGTGAAGCATATGGGTCCTGCGGTCGGGACTGCGGTGATCGCAACAAGCCTCGGCTTTGTTGCTTTGTTCATCTCACCCGTGCCAATGATACGTGATTTTGGGAAGATGAGTCTTATTGGGGTTATTTTCTGTTATCTAGCTTCTATTTTTGTGCTTTTGCCCATGCTTTACATACTTGATCGTCGGGCTGAAAAAAAAGCCAGTAACAGAAAAAGTGAAACAGTTCGGTCAAACCTGAAAAAAACAACGAACAGGGATGGTACCGGTTTCGGCAGAGTTCTTTCAAAAATCTCGGTAAGCACGGCAAAGAACCCGTTAATCGTAATAGTTCTTGCAACAATTCTCACCATTGTAGGATTATATGCAGATGAATGCGTTGGAGTCCAGACCGATATCGAGAAGTTCGTACCACAGGATATGGACGAATTGCAGGATTTGAACAAACTGAACAGAATTATGAGCGGATCTGACCAGATAAATATTATTGTGAAGGCTGAAGACATAACAGATTCTGAGGTCATTCAATGGATGGATGATTTTGGTGAATATGAAGTTGAAACACGGTCAAATCTAGAAAGTCATGACAGTCTTGCAACTCCCATCAAAATGGAATATGGTTCAGTTCCTTCCGACGTTGGTGTCATCAATAAGATAATCACTGAAATGAGTACTTCAGTTAAAGAACGTTATGTTGCAGGCGGAGATATGGGAATCTTAAACCTAAATATCAAGGGAGATCTCGGAACAGAAGAGCTGGCAGCGTTGATTGATGGTGTTGAAAGAGACCTTGCATGGTACCCTCCAAAAACCGGAGTTGAGGTCACAGTAACCGGTAGCCAGGTAGCTATGACCTCGATTCTGGATGCCCTCACCTCGGGCAGGTCCGAGATGACATACCTTGGTCTTATCGTTATTTTCTCTGGGTTGCTTATCGTGTATAGGGACTGGATAAAGGCGTTTGTGCCTATAATACCAATTCTTATGGTGACAGGATGGACAGGAGGTGTGATGTACCTGCTTGACCTGAAGTACAACCCACTCACAGCCACACTTGGTGCGCTTGTTGTTGGGATAGGTGCCGAGTTCACCATACTTATGATGGAACGCTATTTCGAAGAACGCGATGATGGACATGATCCATTCCATTCAATGGACCTAGCTGCATCGAATATCGGGCAGGCAATAATGGCATCCGGTTCTACTGTGCTGTTTGGTTTTTCAGCATTGATCGCAGCGCCTTTTACAATCATCAGTGAATTTGGGCTTGTGACAGTCATAGCTGTGGCTTTTTCCCTGTTCAGTACACTTGTGGTGCTACCACCTATCATGGTGAACCTTGACATATGGAGAACAAATCGAAAAGAAAAGAGAATCATTAGGGATTACTGAGACATTATGGCAAATGAGTCCAAAACAAGACAGAGTATACTAATTTAAAAATTTTTTGATTGTAAATTGTTGAAAAAGGTGAGTTATGTGAAGCTTCAAAGATATATGGTTATAGTATTAATAGTACTTTTGTTGTCTGGGAGTATGATTACTGCATCTGCTAGAATAGACGATGATGCTATTGCTGAAGTGATAGACGACTATTATAATGTTTACGGACTACCGCATCTTAAGGCTGTGGTTTCAAGTGATAATGTCTTTAATCGCGGAGACGAAGGGATGCTGTATGTGACAATCATGAACGATGGGGAGATTACAGGTTTTGAGGCGGATGATGACGAGATAGATAATGATGTTGATTCATACGGTAACACCACCACCCTGTCAATGGTTTCACAGGAATTGTTGTCAGACCGGAAAATCACAACTGCCAATTCCATAACTGCAGTCCTTTCCCCGACAAATCCCAATGCTCCATTTGAAATAGAA
The DNA here is from genome assembly GCA_016926455.1 of Methanosarcinaceae archaeon. Lineage (GTDB taxonomy): Archaea > Halobacteriota > Methanosarcinia > Methanosarcinales > Methanosarcinaceae > JAFGQV01. Next base: position 12,504 of record JAFGOO010000145.1, read on the forward strand.
GCGGATACATTACTACTTGGATCACTCAATTCTGGTAAGTCATTGGAAAAGCCGGCAGAATTTCCAATAAACATATACGATAATGCAAAAGCTGGAACCTATGAACTTGAATTATACATGACCTACAGATACCAAAAAGATTCTGCTGTCACGCCGCCGTACGGGGACACATTTTACTGGTATGAAGAAGCAAACGATTCAGCAATCCTCACAATCGTTATCGAAGAGGAACCATATTTTAAAATAAACAGAACCGATGCAAACCTTACAGCAGGTGAAGAGGGATTCGTGAATGTCACCTATACCAACACGGGTGATGTGGCTGCTTACGAGTGTATTGCTAGGATAAGCGTGGTAGAACCATTCAGTACCACAGATGACCAGGCATATCTTGGCAACCTTGAACCCGGTGAATCGAAAACTGCCCTCTTTAAGATAGATGTTGAAGAGGATGCTACACCGAAAACATATTCAATAAACAGTGAGGTTAAATACGAGGATGTAAACGACGATATCCAGTATTCAAAATTACTGAAAGCCGTTGTGGATGTTAAGGTCGCTGTGCCATTTAGTGATAAGGTTAAAGAGAACGCAACTCCTGCAGTTGGTGTTTTATTGCTTGTTGGAATTATTGCTACACCTACATACTTGTTTATAAGAAGAATACCTAAAAACAAGAAAAAATGATGGCTGGTAATAAGAATGAGCACCACAAGTGAATCACTCCGCAAACTGGGACTTACGGACTATGAATCAAAGGCATTGATTGCTTTGATAAAGGCCGGGAGCGGGACGGCCGTAGATATCCACATACTATCAGGTATTCCGCGTTCTGCGGTATATGGCGTGCTGGAAAAACTGAAGGAACGAGGGATAATCGAAATCCAGAACACCAAGCCAAAACAATATAAATCCATAAATCCTGCCAGAGCCATTCAGAAACTCAAAAATGATTATGAGAACGAAAGTAAAAATGCACTGGAACAATTAGAATCGATGTATGAAACCGTTGCGGAAGAGAAAAATGAGGAAGTTGTCTGGACTATCAATGGCGTGAAAAATGTCACTGATAAAATAATAGACCTGATAAATGATTCCCAATATGATATCATTCTTGTAGCATCTTACACTGGCCTTAACAAGATTACAAAAACATATCCAGTTGTTGAAAAAATAGGAGAGGCTCTGCGCAAGAGGGGTGAGGACGGCATCAAAGTAAGGATTACAGGACACGATATGGAAGCTTCCAAAAATATTAAAATGGAACTGCCATTTGCTGATGTGAGAGTAGACGTTGAAATGCTTACTCTCCCTCCGATAAAGGGAGGTATGATAATAGTCGATGATTCCAAGGTATTGATTACAATCATAAGTGACAAAGGTTCAAGGGAAGATATGACTGCTATCTGGTCAAAGGGAAAACAGGTGGTATCAATTTTCAAGTATTTTGTGGATTCAAGATGGAATGCTTCTGAGCCAATTAAATAAAATATAAATAAATTCCTAATGACATACATGTCACAGAATGAATCTCATTCTCACATTTTTGTTGTTCTGTTCATTGCGGTTTTTGCGGCAATGCTGGGCATTGGCATCATTGCTCCGCTTATGGCGATTTATGCAGTAAAACTTAAAGCGAGCGGCATATGGCTTGGCGTGATATTTTCGGCTTTTTCGATATCAAGAGGCATACTCATGCCAGTTGTCGGGAAAATATCGGACATCCGCGGAAGAAAAAATATCCTACTTATCGGTCTTTTCATATACTCCCTATCCTCCGTTGGTTACGTTTGGTCTGATAGCATCTCAAAACTAATTGAAGTAAGGTTGATACACGGTATTGCTTCTGCAATGGTCGTGCCGATTGCAATGGCCTACGTAGGGGATATTTCACCAAAAGGTAAGGAAGGGGTTTTCATTGGTACATTCAACTCTTCCATGTTCCTTGGAATGGGCATGGGCCCTTTCATTGGCGGGGTCATTAATGATGCTGCAGGTATGGATAATGTATTCTATGTAATGGGTTTGTTAAGCCTTTTCTCGTTTCTCCTGATTCTTACCATGCTTCCAGAGAGCAGTTCTGTGGGGAAAGGTAAAAAGGTAGTCTCTGCAACATTTAGGGAAATGTTCAATAATGATGTTGTCAAGGGTATTTTTCTTTACAGAGCAGTTAACACCATTGGCATTGGCGCTATTCTTGCATTCCTGCCAATTCTTGCAGATTTGATGGGAATTTCCAGTTTAAGAATTGGGATTATACTCTCCCTTAACATCGTTCTGTTGGCACTGCTTCAAAGACCATTTGGTAAGCTTGCAGACAGAAGAACGAAAACACCCCTGATAATTTCAGGAAGCATAATTGCATCACTAGCGCTTTTCTTTATGCCATTTGCAAGCGGTTTTTACAGTCTCCTGTTCTTAAGTATGATTATGGGAATAGGTAGTGCAATATCAATCCCGGCAGCAACTGCACTCGTAGCAATACTCGGGAAAAAATATGGTATGGGTGGTATCATGGGTGTTTTCAACACCGGTATGAGCGCGGGTATGGTTCTGTCTCCGGTACTTTCTGGTGTTGTGATGGATACACTTGGTATTGATTACGTGTTTTATATAGGTGGAGTTGCAAGTATAGTTGGTGTGATGATTTTTTACTATTACCTACACAAATAATGAGGCTATATCCATGAAAATCGTGATATTAGGCGGAGGGCTTGCAGGACTTGCTGCTGCATACAAACTATGCAGATCCAACGAAGTGATAATCCTAGAAAAAGACAGCGTCCTTGGTGGCATGGCTGCAAGCTACCATATTGATGGTTATTATATAGAAAAATACTATCATCACATCTTCAAGAGTGATGCAGCAATCCTGCAACTAATTGAAGAACTTGGGCTTGGTGGGAGGTTGGAATGGCTTCGTGGTTCTACGGGATATTTCGTTGATGGAAAAGCCTATCCAATGAACACGCCTTTTGAGATTCTGCGTTTTCCGCCACTTTCAAGTGCTGACATTATACGCCTCGGAATACTGGTCATGCGGGCAAAGCTCATCAAGGATAGGGCACCCTATGATAATATAAAAGCATCAGACTGGATCCGGAAGGTTGCTGGAAACTCAGTATACGAGAACTTCTTTGCACCTCTCCTTGAAAGCAAGTTCGGTTCAAATTCCAGCCTTGTATCTGCAGCATGGCTACTCGGGCGTGTTCAGATACGTTCTAACCGCGGAAAAGATGGTGAGAAATTAGGATACATGCGCGGTGGGTTTGATGTATTAGTGCAAGCAGTTGAAAACTCTATCGTCCGAGCAGGTGGGATCATCAGGACAAACTGCCCGGCATCAAAGATTTTAATTGAAGACAATTCTGTACGTGGTGTTTTTGCTGGAAGTAAGATGATAGAATGCGATGTTGTTATCTCGACTGCTGCACCAGATGTACTTGATGCTCTCACTGAGAAACAACTTGGAATACATGATAAGCTTGCAGGTATCCATTATCAGGGCACTGCCTGCGCCCTTTTCGGACTGAAAAAAAGGCTGATGGATGACGTCTACTGGCTTAACATCAAGGATGATGTCCCTTTTGGCGCTGTAATTGAGCATACCAATTTCCTGCCACTTTCGGATTATGAGGAACATCTTGTATATGCTACAGCGTACTTCCAGAATAAATCCGATCCCCTGTGGAAACAGAGCGAGGAAACGGTGATCGAGTCCTACATAGCCGGGCTTGAATCGATGTTCCCGAATTTCTCCCGGGACGACGTTAAGTGGACAAGAATGTACCGAAGACTTGATACAGCACCCGTGTATGAAACCGGATATATGTCGAAGGTTTTGAAAGCAAAGACTGATGTTACGGGTCTCTATCTTGCAGGAATGTTCTCGCAGCCAAACTATCCTGAGAGGAGTATGAACGGCTCCATTGTTGCAGGCTTTGAGTGTTCGGATGCAGTTGAGGGGATTAAAAGGTAGATTTTCTTAAAACTTTGAAATATGAGGAAGTAAATCTCTAGAAATATGAAATGTATGATGAATCCCATACCTATATCCATAAATTATGTAAGTATTATGTAATAAAAAGCGGATTCATTCATCTGTTTGTCATATAATTCCTTAATAATTTGAAATATTGAAGGAGATTTTAACTTATAAGCCGAGAAGTCCCCTTTCGTAAGATGGGGGATGAAAGGCGTAATATCCCAAAACAACATTAGTATGTTATCTATT
>JAFGOO010000146.1 GCA_016926455.1 Methanosarcinaceae archaeon
ATAGAGAACATACTAATGTTGTGTTGGGATATTACGCCTCTCATCCCCCATCTTACGAAAGGGGACTTCTCGGCTTACAAGTTAAAAAATAAAATCGAACAGCTGTGTAGCCTCGATGATATTGACTATGTAGTGATGAACCATGCCGAACCAGATCATTCAGCCTCTATCCCATATATCATGGAACTTGCACCTCGGTCTGTTCTTATCACAACAGAGAAGGGTACAAAGATGGCAAAACTTTACTTTGACATTCCGCAGAATAGGATAGTAACCGTCAATGATAGTGATATCCTTAATCTGGGAGACAAGACCTTGAAATTTGTTGAAGCACCTTGGCTCCACTGGCCTGAGACCATGTTCACATTCCTTATCGAAAACAAGATCCTGTTCTCATGTGATTTCTTTGGTGCACATACAGCTTTTGGTTTCTACGATGACGATATCGAGGACCTTATCACCCTTGCAAAGAGATATTTTGGTGAGATAATGATGCCTTTTAAGGATATGGGAAAAAGAGGACTTGAAAAAGCAAAAGAACTTGATCCTTTAATCATTGCTCCTAGCCATGGACCAATTTACAAAAATGTAGGAAAAATATTCGATGCTTACAGTACATGGACAGTAGGAGAAACAAAAGAAAAGGTAATTGTCATATATGTGAGTATGTGGAATTCCACAGAGAATATGGTAAAGGTAATAGTTGAAACACTTCTTTCAGAAGGTATTGAGGTCTGTATGTATAACCTGATTAATACGGATCTTGGCGATATAGCTAGAGATCTTGTAGATTCTCGTGGTATTGTTTTTGGAACTCCTACTGTTCTTGGTGGTATGCACCCCCTTGCAATCTATGCATCAAACATTTTCAAGATACTGCGCCCACCAACCAAATATGGTGTAGCTCTAAGCTCCTATGGATGGGGAGGAGGCGCATTGGGTCAGCTCCAGAAGATCCTTGATTCCACAAAGATAGAAATTATAGGTGCGATGGAAGTAAATGGTCCTTCTAAGGAAGACGATTTAAATAAAATAAGAGAATTGGGTGTAGAGTTTGCTAAGAAAATAAAGGGAGAATAAGACGAAAGTAACCGATAATTTAATTCATTAAATGATAGTATAGGTTTGTCTGAACAGAGTACTTTGAAGAGGAAATAGCAACAAAGCAGAGGACGAATGCAGAAGTGTAAGCCTGATATGGTCCATACTACTTTGTAGATGGTAGGGGTCTGACCCAATGCATAGCAGGTAAAGGATTTGACATCAAGCGAAAGCTTGGGTATAATGCCTGTAGATAGGGATTATTGTCCCGACCCAAAAGGGTACTGATTTGTCAACGGTGTGTCAAAGCAAAGGAATAAGATTTCGGTGTATGTAAAAGAGCCAAAGACACTTCGGTGAGGCATTTACAAGTTAAAGACTATCCGTCCTCTTATTCATTATGCATGCGACATGCGTGAGAGGAGTGCGGTGAAAGTCGAACGCTCCGTTCTTATTAGAGGGAAAGCGAGTAATTGCTCTTTTTTATTCAACACATTTGGTTTTGTTTGTTTCTATAATTTGATTCTTTATTTTTCCGGCTTAAATTTCTTTTTATATCTCCACACTCCTGGGTTAATGCACAAACTAGTCGATTAATGGAAATACTTAAATATATAATAGTTAATTCTAACTTGTCTAAAAATAGTTAAGATTGACTATTAAAGAGGTATATGATTTATGAACGAAATACATCAACATCAAAAGCTTGGTGATGATGGCAATTCAATAATTGACGTCATCGGTGTGAATAAAAGTTACTGGATTAAAAATACGGAAGTACCCATTCTTCAGAATACCAACATGAGCATAAAAAAAGGTGAGTTTCTTGCCATCATGGGTCCGTCTGGTTCAGGGAAAAGTACACTACACTCATGAACTTGATCGGATGTCTTGGCCGACCCACAGATGGACGGATTATCATTATGGAAAAAGATATTAACAAAATATCGGAAAGTGAACTGGCAAAACTTCGCAGGTTTAAGATTGGGTTTATATTTCAGAAATTTAACCTGATACCAAGACTAAGTGTCCTGCAGAATGTAGAATTGCCAACATATGCTAACTATAAGAACGGTACAAATCCGCATATACGGGTCATTGAACTTCTTGAATTGGTTGGACTGGCTGAGCGAATGTATCACAAACCAACGGATCTATCAGGGGGGCAATGCCAAAGGGTAGCAATTGCCCGTTCGTTAACAAATACTCCATTGCTAATTCTTGCAGACGAAACTACCGGTAACCTCGATTCAAATACAGGAGTCGAAATAATGAATATTTTTCTACACCTCAATAAACAGGGTCGGACTATTGTTATGATTACACACGATTCAGATGTTGCGAGATATGCAGGAAGGGTTGTACACTTAAAAGATGGAAAGATTGAAAATAATTAAAAGGTGAAGTATAATGAAAACTAAATTATTGTTTGTATTATTTTTAATAGGCATAGCCCTGTTTAACTCGGGTTGTATTGATGAAGGTATTACAGTTGATCATATAGCCGAAAAAATGCAGGAAAAGCAAGCAAATATCGAGGATTACTCTGCAACAATGCACATGACAGTTTCAATAGGAGACCAAGTTCAAGAAATGGAATATGAAATAATCCAAAAGAACCCTGGAAAATCAAGAATGGTTGTGATGCAACCAGAAGAATTGGCAGGATCCATAACAGTTTGCAATGGAGAAAAAATGTGGATTTATGAACCTAATACAAATAGTGTTCGGATATTAGAAGTTCCAGAGATTCCTGAACTGTCTGAAATGAACTACGCTAATATTATTGGAGATATCCTAAATGAAACTGATGTTTCAATGGTTGGAACTAGTATATTCGATGGCAGGGACACCTATATTATTAGAGTAAAGACTAAAGAAAATGAAAGTGGGAATCCTATTTTATCGAATATGGATATATGGGTTGACAAAGAAACATGGATACCGTTAAGAATAGAAATCAGTATTGAAGAAGAATATCAGAGTATCATAGAATATCGAAACTTCAAAGTGAATACGGGCATCACAGATGAAGAATTCGAGTTCGAGATCCCAGAAGGTGCTGAAGTTATAAACATTGGCGATTTTGAAAATCTACTTCCTGAGGAAATAACATTAGAAGAAGCACAGGATGCATCAAAATTCGATATCATTCTGCCTTCATACCTACCCGAAGGTTATGAATTTAATTATGCTATGTTAATTAACAATACAATCGGAGTCCTCAATCTTGAGGAAGCAGTTACCCTTACCTATTCAAACAGTGAAAATGTGTTCATAATATCTGAAAAATTCTATGAAGGGGAGAAGGAAGCAGACTCAATAATGGGTAACAATGAAAGTGTTTTCATTAATGATGTAGAAGGAAAACTCTATACAATGTATGGTGATTTCAAGATGCTCCAGTGGGAAATTGGTAATGCAATGATCTCTATTAGCGGATTTTTGGAAGAAGATGAGCTAATAAAAATAGCAGAATCTATGGACTGATTTATGAAAGCTACATCAAAATCTGGAATTTGAAAACTGTTGCTTTGCTTCAATATTATA
>JAFGOO010000147.1 GCA_016926455.1 Methanosarcinaceae archaeon
AATAGTGCTATCAATATCATGTTACGTTACCTATCACAAAATGCCAATTGGACAGGCTATCGGGATTTTCTCGATAATTTACAAACATGGCTACAACTTGTAGTTACTTGTAAGAATTTCCATGCGTAAGCATGGAGTAGTTCAAAGGACGAATCTAATGAAAAAAAACACTCACCTAATACTCGCCCTTGATGTAACCGATAGGGACGGTGCACTAAGGATCGCACAGGATGTCAGAGAATACGTGGATGCAATTAAAATCGGATACCCACTTGTTCTGACAACAGGACTTGGTATCGTAAAAGACCTCTCAAAATATGCACCTGTGATTGCAGATTTCAAGGTTGCGGATATCCCGAACACAGACAGATTGATCTGCGAACATGTTTTTAAAGCCGGTGCGGATGCAGTTATAGTTCACGGTTTCACGGGACGGGATAGCCTTGATGTGTGTGTTGCTACAGCGCATGAGAGTGGAAAGGATGTTTATGTGGTTGCAGAGATGAGCCATCCGGGTGGATCCGAGTATTTCCAGTCGGTTGCCGGATCGATTGCAAAGATGGCAGTTGAAGCTGGTGCATCGGGCATTGTAGCACCAGCAACGCGCCCAGAACGTGTCAGAGAGATACGCAGAATAATTGGAATCGGACTGTCCATCATCTCACCGGGTGTTGGAGCTCAAGGCGGGAGTGCTGCTGATGTTATCCGGGCGGGTGCGGACTGGGTAATTGTTGGCCGAAGTATTTATCAGTCGGATTCGCCAAAGAATTCTGCAGCAAAGATCGTTGCAGAGATTCTGGATTTAGATTTTTAAGTGCCAGTGATGAGAGAATGGTTCTGATCAATGATGAACCCTATGAGTTCTGAGGCACGCTATTTCTATTTTAAGGGTTTTATTAGTTACTTGACAAAATATCAAAAAATGAGGATAAGAATATAAAAAATAATATTTGATGGTAGCGTTTTTGCAAAATAAACCCTTTGATCAAGGAATCTAAATCATTTCAACTTTTCAACAAATTCCCCTATTCTGTCGAGTGCAGTACGTATGTTCTCCTGTGATGCAGCGTATGCGCAGCGTAAAAAGCCCCTTCCCGCATTTCCAAATGCAGTACCTGGGACAGCAGCAACCTTTTGATCATTCAGCAGCTTTTCTGCGAACTCTTCGGAGGTTAGGCCTGTATTTTTGATGGAGGGAAAAGCATAAAATGCGCCCTTTGGCTCCAAACAATCAAGACCTATCTTGTTTAACCCGCTAACGATGAGATGTCTGCGCCTGTCATATTCGCGCACCATCTTTTGCATTTCGGCTTCACCATTCCTGAGAGCCTCAATTGCACCTATCTGGGCAGTAACAGGTGCGCAGAGCATTGTGTACTGGTGTATCAGCATCATCGAGCTAATTATTTCAGGTGCTCCAAGTGCATATCCCAGTCTAAAACCGGTCATTGCATAGGCCTTTGAAAAACCGTTGAGGAGTATGGTACGTTCACGCATACCGTCAAGTGATGCAAAACATGTATGATCGCCATTGTAGGTAAGGCATTCATATACCTCATCGGATATTACCATCAGGTCATGCTCTACTACGATATCTGCAATAGCTTCCAAATCATTCCTATCCATAGTGGCACCTGTGGGATTATTGGGATAATTGAAAACTAGAGCTTTCGTTTTATCGGTGATTAGGGCTTCCAGTTCTTCTGGTGTAATCTTGAACCTATTTTCCAGAGTTGTCGAAAGCGGGACAGGAATACCGCCTGCAAAAATCACAGATGGTACATACGCTACATATGAGGGCTGGCTCACAATAACCTCATCGCTAGGGTTTACAATGGCACGGATGGCAAGATCCAGTGCTTCGCTTACACCTGTCGTTATAAGTGCTTCAGAATCTGGATTGTACTCGACTTTGTGTTTCTGGTCATAAATCTTGGAAATCTCTTCACGCAGTTCCAGAAGCCCGTAATTGGAAGTATATGCAGTTTCTCCATGCTCAATGGAATGTATGCAGGTTTCCCTTATATGCCAAGGAGTTATAAAATCAGGTTCTCCAACACCAAGCGAGATTACATCATCAATCTCGGAAACAAGATCAAAAAAACGCCGAATGCCTGATGGTGGTACATTTTGAAGCCGGTCGGCAACAAACATAGAAGGGTTACATCGATTTCTCGTAGAAGTTACCTCCCGCTGGATATTCTTACGGCGACACGGGCAGACGTTTTATATGCTCAGGTTCATGCAATATTACCCCGTCCTCTTTGTAGGTTTTCAGAACAAAGTGAGTGGTTGTGCTTTGCACCTGTTCAAGGGTAGCAATCTTCTCTGCCACGAAAAAAGCAACTTCTTTCATTGATTTACCTCGCACTGTAAGGGATATGTCATAACCACCTGAAAGAAGCCTTACAGAACGTACCTCGGGGAATTTATAGAGACGTTCCGCAATCTTCTCGTATCCCTGTTTGCGCTCAAGAACGACCTTTAGTTCAATCACTGCATGTACATAGCTCTCACCCACAATGTCCCAGTCTATGATTGTCTTGTACTTGCGGATAATACCAGACTTTTCAAGCTGTTCGATTTTCTTGTTCAAATCGTCAACAGACATGCCAGTAAGAGATGCGATGTCTTTAGTATCTGCTCTTGCATCTTCTTCAAGGATTTCCAGTATATGTAATAATTGTTTCTCCATCCTAGCAACCTCCATCGACGTAAACAATTCGATATAAAAATTAAAGCAGAAAAAGTAAAAACTTAGTGTTTCACTCAATCAATACTGCGTTAACAACACCATCCTGTCCAGGGCGGCTTGTAACTTTTGCATTTCCAAGTCCTGTTTTTATTATTGAACCTTTTGTCATTATATTTCGTCTGACATAGTGCTCATTGGCAGTGTTATCTATAACATTTTCGATTTGTGAGGTTACTGTCTTTCCATTAGCCTTATTGGTCACATTTGCAATATTGCACTGAAAGAGCCTTACCTTCCGGTTTCCGCCTCTTGTTGCGATGTTCTTCCTTTTTGCCTCATTGATATGTGTATCAGCATTTTCTCTGCCCAGCTCGAATTTACGTTTACCACGCGTTGATTTAATTTTACCACCAGTGAATTTACGTTTTGATCTACCTTGCCATTTCATGATTTATCCTCTTGGTACATATGTAAGTATTATTAAAATAATTTTAAGATATTTTTGTAAAGAGATTATAACCTTATGGACTTACCATTAGTAATAGGATTATATATGAAGTTTTCGAGTGGCAAAATTAATGGATTACGCTTCTATTATTGGATATTTTTCAGCTCATCATCCGGTTGAAATTATCCTTATTTTAACTTTTAAGCCGAGAAGTCCCCTTTAGTAAGATGGGGGATGAGAGGCTTAATATCCCAACACAACATTAGTATGTTCTCTAT
>JAFGOO010000148.1 GCA_016926455.1 Methanosarcinaceae archaeon
ATAGAGAACATACTAATGCTGTGTTGGGATATTACGCCTCTCATCCCCCATCTTACGAAAGGGGACTTCTCGGCTTAAAAGTTAAATACCTTCGGTTTTTGACTTATTTTCATAATATTGAAACGATTCGAATAATAAAAAAATAAAAATAGAAAGTAAAAGAAAATAAGAAATTACTTTCTTCTACTTACGAAGTAAAGAGCTGCGATTGCGCCAATTGCAGAGATTGCTCCGAAACCAGGTGTTCCAGTCTCAGCCTCTTCTTCTGCAGCTTCAGTTGTTTCTTCTGGAGCTTCGGTTGTTTCTTCTGGAACTTCAGTTGTTTCTTCTGGAGCTTCTCCTGTGAAGTATGAATCTGGATGACAGGCACTACATTGCAAATCATCTGTTGATTTCAGACCGACAGTTGCATATGGGTGAAGATCTGCCACATCATGGCACATCGTACATTCTGGGATTATTATCCTGTCTTGATCCATGTGACATGCTACACAAGCAACATCCATGCCGTGTATGTTATGTGGAACCTGTGATCCAAATGCTTCCTGACCTGGTCTGTGGCATTTGTAACAACCCTCTGTATAAGACTCGTTTCCATGCACAGCTGCTACATTACTCTGCATATGACATGCCTGACAGACTATGTCCATACTTTCCGTTTGGTAAGGTTTTACAATATTTGGTGCATTCTCGTGGCATTTTACACAGCTGGCATCTGCACCGTGGTCAGCAATCAAATCTGTATGGCAGTGCACGCATACAGTCATGTCTAGAGCTGCGTTGTGTACTCCCTCAAGACCCTTGTGGCAGTAGGCACATTCCTGCGTGTTCACAGAAGCTATGTGAACTTCATGTATCGGACCAGAGTGACATTTTGCACAATCAGGAATGGCAATCTCAAGTGATGCACCATGACAGCCCACACAGGTTGCTGCTGTTCCTTCGTGGAGTGTGTGAATACCTTTTATGCTGGTGTCATGACAGTCTACACAGTTCACATCCTTTGCATCCAATGTTATCGCTGAAAAGGCCTCCTCTGCAGATACTGGATTTACCAACATTGCTAAAATAATCATCGCCAATGCGATAACCATTACTTTTCTCATTTCTCTATACCTCTCTAATTTGAATGTACTGATAAATATCAATGGAATTTTTAACAGCATAATCATATTTGATTCTTTCCATTTAAGGTGTTTGGTAACAGACAAATAGGACATTATCAATCAGGACATTAAAAGGAACTTCCGCCCTATAAATTGGCTGGCTTCCTGCTTCAAATAACACACGCTGGATATTGGAAAGTTACCGCTCTACTGAGTTCCATTACTAACTCGGTCGGCTTTAAATGTACTGATATAGAGTGGTATTCGTTATAATACATAACAAGCCTAACAGGTAAAGGGTGCTTTTAAATTCCTTGAACCGGTTTTAGATAGTGATTGATGTGTCCCGTAAAAAGAAATTCGAAAAGCCTGTATATTCTAATACAGAAGGAATGCGTTTCGCAACACCATCTGTGGTTGCAGAATACAGGGCAAAACGTTTGCGCTGCAAAACACTTGCTGACATAAGTTGCGGAATAGGGGGACAGACTATTTTCTTTGCAAGAGAATGTGATTTTGTTTATGCCGTGGAGATTGATCCCAAAAAGATAGAATATGCAAGAAAAAACTGTAAACGATATGGTTTGGACAATGTGGAGTTCATCTGCGGTAACGCGCTTTCACAGGAAGTAATAGCAAAGGTTCCGGCAGTAGATATAATATTTTCCGATCCTTCAAGACCTTCCAAGGAGGATATTCGTAAGGTTACAAGCCTTGAACCTGCAATTCCGAATGTGATTTCTGCATATTCAGATAAGACCCCAAATTTTGCATTTGAAGCTCCACCACAGATGCCCCCGGAACGCATTTCCTTTGACTGCGAGCGTGAATATCTGTCCCTTAACGGCCAGTTGAATCGTTTGACCCTGTATTTCGGGAACCTTAAACAATGTGAACGTTCAGCGGTCTCACTTCCAGCAAGTTCACGTATTTCCACAACGGACACATCTTGCACTGTAAGAGAAACAACGTTTATGGGATCGTATGCATACGAACCTGAGCCATCTGTTATCAAAGCACAGCTCATCCCGCAACTTACGAAATCCTTGGAGTACCACACTAATCAGGTGGGACTCTTTACAATTGATAAAAAGAGAATGCTTCTAACGTCCGATTCATTTTTTAGACATCCCATGGTCAAGAACCATTATGCTATCTTGCTTATATCTGTTTTTAACGTCCATAATATCAACAGCTTCCTGAAAAATCATGATGCAGGTACAGTAATACTCAGAGCAGGAATCGACCCTGCTGACTACTGGTCAGTCCGTAAAAATCTTGAATCTGGCTTAAACGGGAAAAAGACCATCCACCTTTTTGTCAATAATGACCTAGCAATTGTGTGTGAGGTACTATAGGAAAAACATGTTAAGTCCCTAATCCCAAAAAAATATCAATGTATAAAAAAAGTATCTTTTTCGGAACAAAGTTATCTAAGAAATCATTATATTGTGTAGTTTTTAATTAATCTGCTGCAAAAACCGTCTCCAAGCTATTTCTGCCTAGGGAAGTTACCAAAGAAACACTAAATATCATGGATACCTTGTTATGTAAAATGGATCGCAGGATAAATAACGCTTTTAAATGGCTTGATAGCTGCCACCCAAATTCTGTCAAGGAACTGTCGCGTCTTATAACTGCATACGCGTTGTGGGATATACCAGATCATTATGCTGATTGGTTGATACGTATGAAAATTGACAGTAACTGGAATGGTTCGATTCGGGATACTGCACGGGCATGTTCGGCTCTTGCAGGTATCGGGATGGTCTTTCCTAGTTCTGTGGACTGGCTACTGGATCGTCAGCACGATGGGGCTTGGAACGATGACGTATATGATACTGCCTATGTCCTCACTGCACTAGCGTCAATGGACGAGTTAAATGAGGATGGATGCAAATGGCTTGTGGAAAACTATGGTCCAGATTGGGAGCATGTGGGTACCACGTCTCTTGTTATTACTGCCCTCATAAAACAGGAGACACTGGTAGGTACGGATAAATATCGTGACTTTATTAATCAACGCGCACAGTGGGTTCTTTCACAGCGCGGTCAGAAAGGTGACTGGAAGTTCATATCCACCAGTAATATTGTAATCCAGGCACTGATGCTTGCTGGGTTTAAGGACGAACTTGTGATATCTATCGTGTGGTTGCTTGGAAAATCGAACGACAACGGAAGCTGGGGTAAGGATAAGGGAGATATAATTGCAACGTCAATGTCCTTGATTACGCTTGGTTTATATAGGGCACAGAGCAGGCGACTCTGTTAATATACAATTAATTTCATATTTAACTGAAGAAAATTATATATAGTAGCTGAAAGTAATATTTATAATAAGTGGGGTTGCCAAAAAATTTGGTGTTGAGGTGTATTAGGACTCATCTGCCTATAGATATCTTGTCTATAGAAGCTGAATTTGAACGTCTTAAGATACTTATCTACCACCAAAGAATTTGACAGTACCTATTATTAAACAAAATGAGGAGTTGATATACAATGTTATTTATGGACGTAAGTACGTGGGATCCAGAGAACAGAGATAAGATCATGCAGCACTTTTCAAAACTGAAAGTTCCCGCGGGGATAAAAATTGTCAATCAGTGGGTGGATCTTTCAGGAGGTCGCTATTTTATTTTGTATGA
>JAFGOO010000149.1 GCA_016926455.1 Methanosarcinaceae archaeon
CGATATGTTTCATAAAAAGCTCTTGTTGCTCTTTGTTGGGATATAAACGGTATTTGTAGGCTTTAAGCATTAGTAGAGATTATGTTTAACAATATATGTTTTTTTGTATAAAATAGAGAACATACTAATGTTGTGTTAGGATATTACGCCTCTTATCCCCCATCTTATGAAAGGGGATTTCTCGGCTTACAAGTTAAAAATTGCTAACAGAAATTAGATAACAGTGTCTCCAGTTGTATCCTGTCGTTTGCGGCATCTATCATACGAAAGTCGGCATCTGCAATTTTTATGACAATTTTGACAATATCCACCTCTGGTTCATTGGATGCAACCACAACGTCATATAGATGATCCAGTATCTCGGAACCTGATAAACTATTTTCGATGAGCAACTTGTCAATTACTTTTCTGGCTTCCATGAAATCACCCCCAAGTGCCGCTTCGAATAGGTGGGTTATATCTTCCGGTGTTTCGCTTAGCATTGCCTCATAGATGTCCTGCTGCACAATCTCAGAGTAGTTTGTCTCAAGTGATGCCAGCTGCATAGTCAGAAGAGCTTTAGCCACATTGCCCTGGGAATAATAAACAAGAGCATCTACCCCATCATCGGAAATCGACAATCCTTCTGCTTTTGCAATTGATTCGATGTATTCCTTGAGTTTGGAATCAGAGATATATGTGAAAAACAATTGCAGTCCTCTGGAACGCAGGGGCGGTATTAATTTTGAAGGCTGGGTGGTGGACAGGATAAACCTGCATGTGGCAGTATATCTCTCCATGATACGCCTCAGTGCATGCTGGGCACTAGAATCAAGACTTTCAGTGTTATCAATGAAAATGATCTTGTAATCAGAATCAAGGGAACTTAAACTCGCGTATTCATTTATTACTTCCTTAAAGATAGAAATGACACTTGTGCGAATCTTTTTTGGATCATCTGTGCCGATGAGGCGAACAAAACGTTTATCCCTAACTAGATAACGCTTACCCTGATCAAAAAAATTAGATGCATTGAAATACGTGAAATTGCGCTCGTATCCCTCACCATAGAGTTCATAGGCCAGCGCAAATGCAGTAGACGACTTTCCTGAATTAACCGGACCATGCAAAACAAGATGCGGAAGATTGTTTGTCTGGACAAATTTGCTTATGGTTGTAACTGATTGCTCGTTCCCGATAACGTCGTCAAACGTTTTTGGCCTGTATTTTACAGTCCAGACATCCTTCATTAAACGAACCCGCCTTGCATTGTGTATCTTTTGATTTTTACTACAGGTCAAATCATTCAGTTTCTTCAAGCACTTCTTTTATGACTTTACCATAAACAGGTCTTGCAATCAGGATACCTAACAGCACACCAATGATCGTAGTTATCGCAAAGCCCTTAAGTGCCCCGAATCCCATCAAGATAAGTGGTGACATTGCGATTATTGTTGTCGTAGCGGCGGCAAAGATGATACCAAATGCCTTTGCTATCCTTGCAAGATATACTTTTGTAGGTGGAAGTTTGCCTTCATACAAAACCTCATCCGTGATGATCACAAGATGGTCGATACCGGTTCCAATGACTGCTATGATTCCTGCAATGCTTGGCAGATCAAGCTGCCAGTTGATAGCAGAGGCAACTCCCAGTATCATAAGAACTTCACTGATGGAGGTTCCCACCATTGGCACCAGAATTTCTTTTTTACCGTACCTGCGGTATACCACAAAAGCAACTACAAATAATGATAACAGTCCTGCAATAATCGACTGGCTCTTAAACTGTTTGCCAAGTGCGGCATCCACATGGCCTGAACCCACAAGTTCCACATTGACAGGCAATGCACCTGCGCGCAGATGTATCTGTAGTTGTTCGGCCTGAATTTTGCTATCCTCATTATTGCCGGTGGACGCTTCCCATGCATATATCGGTGATTCCGTTAACTTAAAGGCAGCAGAGGGGCTAAGTGGTGCCCCATATACATGATTATCATCAAGATACATTATCAACCAGTGTAAATCTGGATCATCGGTAGCACCGGTCTCAATCGCTTTCTTTTGAAGCGCTATGGCACCTGAATCAGTTAACCTGAATGGTACGTACCATTGTTCGTCATGGAACCCCTGGATCCCAACACTTGCAATGTTATCGCCATAAAGCACATGTGTGGTCTCATTACCCACTGTCTGAATGCGTATCTCGAATTTTCCTGGTTTTTCCGCAATATCTTTTGCTGTTCCTAGGTCAATTCCAGCAAAGTCGATAAGGATGTATTCTTCACCCACTGTCCGAACAGGGATGTCCTTTAATCCCAGTGCATTCAGTTTGTCGCTCAGTATCTCCTTTGTCATATCTCGCGTCTCTGTGGAAACACCTTCACGATATTTCGCGGTTCCGTCTACGTTCTTAAGGATAGAACCACCAACAGTGCCCATAAGGGTTTCAAGTTCCTTCTCTGATACAGCAGTCCGAATCTCATATTCAGTTCCTTCTGGAAGTGCAATGGGTACCACTTCTGCATGCAGTGAATTTGATAGGAATGCAGTGATCATCGCCTCCTTGTTGGTGAAAATGGTCACTTCTGTAAAGTCGTTTTTCCGGCCAATGGTTGCATCTCCAAGCCCTAGTAGTTCAATCTGAGACTGCACTACCTCTTCAGGCGTTGTGAATGTAATGGACCACTGCGAACTACTAATCCCATCTCCTGAAGGGATGTTTACGTTTGAGACTTCCACAGGAATTCCAATAACTGATTCTATAAGGGATTTGCCAAGTTCTCCTGCATCAGCATCCACTTGTACAACAGCACCCTGAAGCTTTATCTGGAGCCATGACCCACCTTCAAGGTCGAGTCCGTAGTTTAGGTCAGTGGTAACCCCTTCACCGGGGACATACCATGGATGGATAGCAACTATTGATGCGATGATTGCGATTACGAATATCTGAACTCTGAAGTCTCTGGATAGTCTCTGCTTTTCTTTGACTTCCCTCATGCATTCCGCCCTCCAAAACCGTTATTCTCTATATGCCATCGAAGAATTCCGGTATTAAGCAGCCAGGTGTTCATTATATCTGCTGCCAGGCCAAATATAAGGACAATTGAAATATCGGAAAGCAGGGACATCTGGGAAAGCGATGATGAAAAAAGATACAGGTAAGTAGACACAAAATACATAACGACCACTGCAGCCAGTGTAGTAGTTGTCATGGTAATGCCGGTCTGCATTGCCCTTGTGACTTTTTCCTCAGTGGTACCTCGGCGTTTGAGCAACCTTGTTGTAAGCAAAATGTCACTGTCGACCGAATAACCGATAAGCATCAGGAGCGCAGCAACAGTACCAAGTGTAAGTTCGATTCCAGCGAGGTTCATAAAAGCAGTAGCTATCGTAATATCCGAAAGTGCAGACAGCACCACCGCAAAGGACGGTACAACTGTCCTGAATATCAAAAATACGACTGCTGCCATCCCTATAAATGAGATTATAACAGCTTTCAGGGCCTGAGCTTGTAGTGTACTGCCATAAACTGCACCTATCTGTTTTATCTCTAAATTGGAATAAGCTGACATAATATCGTCCTCAAGCAGACGCTGCTGTTTATTGTCCATAGGTCCAAATTGCATTACAACCCTTTCACCCGCTGAGCGAGCGTCGATAATCGGATAATTGGAATATTTGATTTCAAGGGAATCAGCTGTTTCTTGGGTTGTGACCGCGATCATGGTACCACCCTTGAATTCCATACCAAGTTTTACAGGTGCGCCGCTACTCGTGAACATAAACGCCAGTATCAGAAGCGACAGGGCAAACACTGCAAGCGGTATCAATATTAACTGTCTGTTGTCGTGTTTTTTTACAAATGAACCCAGGAATTCCGTCAGATTGAATGCCATGTTTTAATACTCCACAATGCTCCAGATGTTCCCTATCGTTTACCGGGAAATACATTAATTGATGTTCATCCCATACACCACACATATATATACCACTTACTGTTTATTGAAATTGATGATAGACAGACCTTCTATAGACGAATACTTTATTGAAATCGCCTCAGTTGTTGCAAAACGGTCCACATGTATACGAAACCGAGTAGGTGCAGTGATTGTAAGGGATAAACGTATTATTTCCACAGGATACAATGGGGCGCCGAGCAACATGCAACACTGTCTTGATATTGGTTGTATCAGGCAGCAGCAGAACATTGAGTCCGGTACCCGACATGAAAAGTGCCGTGCAGTACATGCAGAGCAGAATGCCATCATACAGGCTGCACTTCACGGAGTAGTGACAGAAGGTGCGACATTGTACTGTACGCACCAGCCATGTATCCTGTGTGCAAAGATGATAATCAATGCAAAAATAAAGAGGGTTGTGTATGTCACACCATACCCTGACAACGATGCAATTGATTTCTTTAAGGATTCAGGAGTTGAAGTAGTCCAAATGTCATCGTTTTTGCAGACACCTTAGCCCTTTTTTCATAATGTCCTCGGAATCAGGACGGTACATATCTTTTATTGTCGTTTCCCCTTCCTCATAAAATTCAAGTCCCCTGATAATCACAATAGGTGTACCACCATTTGCTTCCCCCATCAGGAGATTTGCGGTGCCTGCAATCTCGTCAGCAATTGCCTCTTCTGTAATTTTAAGTTCAGTCCCGAAAAGATCCTGTTGACCACGCCAGTCCTTTACTGGTAGTATCCTGAAAATTCCGATTGACACACCGGTCTGTCCGATCTTAAAGGCACGCCCATTGGTATCTGTGATTATTATGCTTACATTCTTTTTAGCAAATTCATATATTCCCTCACCGATTCTTTTTGCACTTGCATCGGGATCTTTTGGGAGTTCCAGATAAAATCCATCTTCAACATTCGAATCATCTACCCCGGCATTTATGCATACATGCCCATTAAATGTCTCAACGAGGGTCACAGGCGATTCTACCAGACATTCCCTGCTCCGATCAAGCACAGCCTGGATGAACCTAGGATCTTCGATGCCAATCCTGCGTGCAATGTCCACTGCACGTTTGCTGGGATCTATACCTTCAAGAGTGAATGAGTTCCCTTCCGATTTGGCAACAATGGTAGATGCGATGACAACTATGTCATTGTCCTTTAACTCTACATTTTTGCATATTATCGCTGCGAGGTCATCTCCCCTTTTGATGAGGGGTACATTTTCAACAGTAAATGCTTCCATTTTCACTGATATTACCTGCCACCTAAACGGCACTAAGAATAAATAATACTAACTATATAGTGTTTTTTAGTGTTTTTCGCGGCGATGATGAGAGTTACCCCGACTGAGCAAGAAATGAAGATTGCAATATACTGATGCCGCAAAAAAATTAATTCCGAAAATAAGAGAAAGAAGCGTCCGTTGTCAATCGAATCAGGGACGCTTATCTTTATGTTTCTGTTCTTTAAGTGGTGTTATTCGATCATTATCTTTTTCTTTTCTTCGATAGCAACCTTTGGAAGTTCAATGGTCAGAACCCCATCCTCAAGTTTTGCCTTTGCACCTTCTTCCGTGACAGTTGCCGGCAGCCTGACAGCACGTGAGAAACGATTGAAGGTACGTTCCCTAAGGACATATCCCTCTTCCTCGGTTTCGTGTTCCTCTCCGCATTTTGCACTTATCTCAAGGATGTCATCTCTGATATCAATCTCAACATCTTTTTTATCAACACCTGGGACATCGGTTGTAACCATGATTTTATCATTTTCCTCTTTAATATCCACAAGAGGTGAAAATGTTGTACCACCCGACCATTGTCCTGGTAGCATATTTTCGAACAACTGGTTCAATCGCTCCTGTGTTCTAGTCATTTCTTCAAATGGGTCCCATCTCGAGACCGTGTGTGGTCTCCACCGTGTTAATCCAAATCTCATCTAATCCACTCCTTTAGGTTTTCAAGAATATATAGGTAGATATGACAAACCACCAACCCCCACAGGCTGGCTTCCTGCTTCAAAGAACACACGCTGTTTTCTCCACAGGCTTTAAATCGGGAAGTTCCTGCCCTACTGCGTTCCATTGCTGACTCAGTAGGTTTTATATGTACTGATATAAAATGGTATTCATTACAAGACCTATCGAGCCTAACACATAACAATCTCATATATGGTTTGATATGATATATATTTTATTACAGACATTTGATGCAATTCATCTACCGTTTGAAAATGGTGGTCTTCTTAATCAAAAGGTGTTAAATATATGTTGCAATAGTAGGGTGCAAACTGTGGAAAATAGCTACCATGTAACGATTTAACTTGTAAGCCGAGAAGTCCCCTTTCGTAAGATGGGGGATGAGAGGCGTAATATCCCAACACAACATTAGTATGTTCTATATTTTATACAAAAAATATGTATATATATTGTTAAAACATAATGTCTACTCATGCTTAAAGCCTACAAATACCGTTTATATCCCAACAAAGAGCAACAAGAGCTTTTTATGAAACATATCGGTGCGTGTAGGTTTACC
>JAFGOO010000017.1 GCA_016926455.1 Methanosarcinaceae archaeon
ATTGAGGAACTCAAGGATGTTGTGGTTGTTGCCGCAACCAACAGACCGGATATAGTTGATCCTGCACTACTGCGCCCTGGAAGATTCGACCGTCTGATTTATGTAAAGGTTCCGGATACAAAGAGCCGTCAGAAGATTTTTGAAATCCACCTTAAAGGTAAACCCCTTGCCAATGATATAGATCTTTTCGAACTTGCGAAAATGACAGAAGGATATGTGGGTGCCGACATCGAATCAATATGTAGGGAGGCAGCAATGCTCGCTCTGCGTGAGATTATAAAGCCGGGCATGAGCAAAAAAACCATGACGAAAAAAGTAGACGAGATCAAAATAACCAGATCACACTTAAAGTCTGCAATATCGCGGGTCAAACCCACAACATCCAGAAACACACTGCAACTATACGAACAGAGTGCTGAGATGTTTACAAAATATGAGACTAATGACGAAGAAGTGCCGGAAAAAGATCAGGTAAAAAAAGAAACAAAATAATGAGAATATAACAGATTATATAAACTAAAAATTGATAGAGGTGATACTAATGGCAGATAAAAGACGAAGAAAAAGTTTCTTTGACGATATCTTCGGTGCTGACTCTTTTGAAGATATCGAAGATATGATTAATCACATAATCGAAAACATGGACATTGGTGAAATGCCAGGTCACCCTTTTGTATATGGGTTTTCCGTAAGCCACAAACCTGGTGAGGAGCCGTCAATCAGAGAATTTGGAAATATTCCTCCATACCAAGAAAGAGGACAGCTTCGACATAACATACACATTGACGAGAGAAAACCTCTAATCGATGTCCTTGAAACAGAGGACAGTGTTCATGTGATCGCCGAGATGCCCGGCATTGAGAAAGAGGACATTCAGTTAGATGCAACCGATTCAACAGTTGATCTGAGGGCATTCCGTGATGATCGAAAGTACTCGGAGCAAATAGAATTGCCAGTAAAGGTCAATCCCAGTAGCGCAGAAGCAACTTACAAAAATGGTGTTCTGGAGGTTATATTCAAGCGCATGGAACCGATGAAAAAAACAACTATCAATATTAAGTAGGCTAAATGTCTGGGCATCGATGCTGCCCTTAAGTGAACTACCACCCTATAAATAGGGTGGACTCCTGCTTCATTCATTGACTTCACAAGTCCACAGGCTCATCCCTTCGTTCCGAATGTGTCAAATACCAATTAAGTTCTGCTTATCTAAAGCAAACTTCTTGATATTAATAGCAGCATTGATATCCCTATCATGTTTTGTATTACAATCAGGACAATCCCATTCTTTATCTTCAAGTGTTAGGTCTTTATTGTGAAATCCTCACAAGTTACAGATTCTAGTCGATTGATAGACTTGTATTGTAGAATAGACGTAATTTATTTACCGTTTAAAAATGGTGGTCTCCTTACTCCAACGTGATAAACGATTTTTTTTCTACATAGAGTCTAATGGTCTTCAAATGCCGCCAAAACTATATGATATCCCAGCCAACAATTAATCCATGACTGGGATAATCTTTGACGATATTGGCAGCTACCCACTACCGGACAGTGTGTCAAAAGAATGGGTTAATGATGCCTTTTCGAACCGGACAGACGATGAAACGCTTTTTTCCGTGATAAATACCGCTTTTCAGCAAAAAATTGATGCAGGTGTACATGTCCCCACATACCCCCAGTTCCAAGACATGAACCAGCAATTCCTCTCTGTTATCAACAATTCTGAATGTACAGAAGAACCTTTCGAGGTCAGGGAAGATTGCGCACAAATACTGGAACTTCAGTCGATAGAGGCAGTGGCTTCAAAATACAGGAAGGAGCACGGCGAGAAACTTGATGTGCGTGTATGCGTCACAGGTCCCCTTGAACTGTATCTCAAGGAGTTTGGTGGTACGGAATACACGGATATCCTCAACCTACTAGCCAAAAGTGTGGACAGATTTGTCAAAAACTCCATCAAGTCGGCAAAGAACTTCAATATCAAAACCGTTTCTATCGATGAGCCAAGCATCGGAATTAATCCGCAAGTGATGTTTAACGATTACGACCTTGTTACAGCTCTTACGGCTGCTTCAGAATCTGCAAGCAAATACGGGGCAGATGTTGAGATCCACCTGCATTCACCTCTATACTACCAACTCGCATGCGATACTCCCACAATCAATGTTATCGGTGTAGAATCCGCTGCAAATCCATCATATATTGACCTTATTGACAGTAAAGTACTGGAAGACACAGATTCATTCATGCGGGTGGGTGTCGCGCGAACGGACATTTTCAATCTCACAGCTATGCTCAATGAAAAATACAATACCAACGTGTGGAAAGAGCCAAAACGTCTTCTAGAGATTGTTACAGAAATGGAAACTGCGAAAGTGGTAACAAAAAGGCTTTCTAAGATTTATCCAATCTTCGGGGAACGAATCAAGTATGCAGGACCTGACTGCGGACTTGGAGCATGGCCAAGTCAGGAGATTGCGGCGAAGCTACTAAACAATGTAGCGCATGGGATTGCAGAATTTGAGAAAACTATTTAGAATAAACCATAGTTTTGAAAATCCCAGCAATCCACCTCTCGGCAGAAAGCATCAGATTCTACGTGAACTACCACCCTTTAAAATTGGTGGTAGTTCACTAAACTGAAATGAAAAGCTAATGCACGATCTTTGATATATCCATCTCAAGAATATCTTCTGCTCCTAGTTTCTTGAGTATCGGGATAAGAATATTCACTTCACTCTTGTTTACAACCGTCTCAACTGCACAATAGTCAGATTTGTAGAGCTGCGATACCGTGGGACGTTTCATGGAAGGCAACGCCTTAATCACTGCATCCAGTTTCCCGGCTGGTACGTTCATATCAAGAAGCACCTTGCCGCGTGCCTCAATCACCGCAAGCAGAAGTGTTTTGATCTCTTCAATCTCCTGTCTTTTGCTAGAGTCCTTCCAGCTCTGTTTGTTTGCAATGAGTTTGGACGAAGATTCCAGCATCACATCAACAATCTTAAGGCCATTTTTGCGAAGTGTAGAACCTGTTTCTGTTAAATCCACCACCACATCCATAAGGTCAGGCACTTTTGCCTCGGTAGCACCGTAGGAAAAATGGATATCAATCGGTATGTTGAGTCTGTCAAAGAAAGCCTTTGTGATGTTGGGATACTCGGTTGTCACCCTACTATTAGGTTTTATGTCACGTGCACTTTTAATATCACTATCCTGTGGAACCGCTATTACGATCTTAACCTTGCCGGCACCCTGTTTGCTGTAAGGTAGGTCAGCTACTTCCGCGACATCTGAGCTGGATTCAACCACCCAGTCTCGTCCTGATATTCCCAAATCAAAAAAACCTTCTTCAACATACTTTGGAATCTCCTGTGGGCGCAGAATCTTTATTTGGTCTATCCTTGGATCGCTTATACGGGGATTGTATTCTCGCTCTGTCTTTTTTATCTCAAGGTCTGCCTGCTTGAACAACAGAAGCGTCTGTTCTTCTAAACTGCCTTTTGGAATCGCTATGTTAATCATTTTCACAACTCGTTTTGATATTTTGTATTAGTGGTTAAAGTCTTCATACTCCCACGGATAAAGCCTGTGAGGTTCTATAGTTAGTGGCGTTTGCACGAAAGCTACTTTAGGATATCAGTGTTCTCTTCCATCAAATCACTTTCTTTGATGGATTGAGATGTGCTTTAACTCTTCATAATATTAAACGCTGCATTGAGATCTACATTCTCAACGTGTCCATAATGTGGGCACTTAAATTATTTGCCATTTCTATCTACTATAACATCTCACTTGCTACACATTTGACTTTTAGATGCTGGTTCGATATAGAAACAAGCCGTTTAGATTTTTATTCGATAAATCTTTGTAGCTGGTAGAAAGACAAACTGTTTAACTATATTTGAATTATTTTGAATTTTTATTGTTTTAACGTATTCCTTTTAGGTGTTATGTTAAGATATTAAAAATCATTCAGGAAAACCATATCCAACAAATCTTTGTTTTTCATCCAGGCTAGCAAGGATGAACCTGTCGGATATACTATATGCAATCTCCTTTGAGCCAGAGAACCTTACAGTACATTCCTTACTCGGATCTGCATGCTTTACATCTTCTCCATTTACTATAATGTTTTCAACACGCCCGGGGAAAGACTGAAGCCCTACAAAAATATGCAGCACATCTCCAACACTAAAACCTTTTGTGAATTTCGAAAGTATGCAGTTGAGTGTTATATCAACGTTTATAATCTCTTTTTCCGATACGATGAAACCCCTTTCAATCTCCTTTGACTGGATGTTCTTAAGGGCGAGTCCGACCCTTGAACCTGCAAGTGCATTTTTTGCGTCCACATCATGAAGCTGGATAGAGCGTATTTCAACCGGTTTGTTAATAGGGTACACATTCATCTTATCCTTCGTATGTATCGTACCCTGGGATAGTACACCTAAAGCTACGCACCCTATACCTGTTACATTGAAGCACTGGTCAATTATCACACGAGGTGGAAGATTATTTAATTCTACATTTTCTTCATCCACCCTTTCACCGATGGCAAATATCATTTCTTTAAGCTCTTCCATACCTTCAAATGAAGTGGTTGATATGGAAATATACTCCCATTTCTCAAGGGTAGTACCTGCGGTTATTTTTTTGATTTTGTTTTTTAGCTCATCGAGAGCATATGAATAAGAAGTATCCGATTTTGTCAGAACGATTAAGCCGTGTTTGTAATCCAAAATATCCAGAGCAACGATGCATTCTCCGGCATATACATCAAGACCTTTCGGAGAAACGCATAGAATAGCCATGTCTGAGAGATTAAGAGCCGTCAGGAGTGGTTTTATTGATTTCGGATAGCCAAAAACATCAATAGCAGTGAGCACCTTGCCGCTTTTTGAAAACTCATACATTGTGATGTCAGATACGTTTCCCTTCTTTCCCAATTTTGAAGCTAAGCTGGTTCTACCGCTCTGTTCACTTCCAATAATCGCTACTGTCGTCATAAATACTCCATAGATATTCGGCTATTCAAATGCTCTTCCTACGATATATGTCTTTATGAGTATTACCACAGTTCCCCTTTAAACATAGAATCTGTTTTGTCGTTAGTACTCTGGTTCAATTTCCTAATCTTTACCAAGTACTCGCCCTCCACCTGCTGTGGCGGTTCAAAAACTGCGTCCACACCCAGTTTTCTAAGATATTCTTCAAATCTGGATACCACGGCAATATCCCTAACACGTATCTGCACATCATCAGAAATGCGCATACCGTCCTTGATCTGCCTTATTGAATCAATCATAGGACGAAGTATGCTTTCTCCCAGTTGAAGACAGCGGTTTTGTAATTCGCTTTCGTTTTCGTCCCATTCGACCGACTGGAAACCCTCACGAACAACTCTAGAGAAAAAATAATCGCGCCCGTAGTCATTGTAATATCTGAATGCATGCCTAAGGTCTGCACAGTTACTCTGGGAACACGTGTATTTTATTGCTTGCAATACCATCTGCGGGTCTTTGATGACGACACCCTCATGCTTGATCTTTCCGAGTTCCCTTATGATTTCAGCAATCACATCTGCTGCTTGAGCTATTGGGAACTCCCCGAAAAAGCGGACCTGAGTAAATCCATATTCGTCTGCGAGTTTTCTTCTCTCGTATATAGGATATGGTTTACCACTTCCCTTTTGCCTAATATCGAATACAAAGAATTCAAGCGATTGGATTCCATATATATCCTTGGGTACATATGGATTATCTGGACCAACCATTTCACCAAATAGGATTAGTTCAGGATGGTCAGTAAAAAAATCGAGGTTCAGGAGATGCTCTGCACGTTCGGTAGAATAGGGGCAAACAAGTCCGCTACGTGTTATTGCAGCAATCCTGCCATCAATGTCAGCCACACGCACATTGTAGCCGTTCATCTTTTCTTCAACAACTATAGAACCTATTTTTGAAAAATGATTATTGATAGCTGGCCCAAGGAGCATAGCCCTCTGTATCTTCGGAAAACCCCTGATCAATTCAAAAGAACCATCTTTCTGATATAAAACACTTCCATGTTCAATCTTTGAAACGTTTTTATCAAAGCGGAACACATGTTGATAATCATCCCAGTTCTGCAAAAGAATTCTTTTATTTAACAATCCCTGCACTTTGGACTGCGGCATCTTTAGATATCCTGCTGCAAGTTTAACATCCAGTTTAATCTCAGGTTCAACGTTCATGACTTGAATTATTATTATCTAGTTGCCGCTACTTATCTCACACATAAAAAATAAGTTGTGCACAGGTAAATCCACATTGCTGAAATTTACCTGTGTTGTTTTCCTCAAGTCACCATTGAGCTGACAAGATTTCTTCTGGTAATCAAACCAACCATTTCTCCATCCATATTCAGAACTGGCACACCACCAATATTCTCTTCTAGGATCAATTTTACGACATCAAGTACCGGTGTATTCGTGTATACAGATTTTACACCCCTCACCATTATATCCTCTACGATTAGATTTTTGATGCGGGAATCCTGCTGGTTGCCTGAAACGATATCCCTGAATGCACGCATAGCCTTTGCAACATCTTTTTCAGTCACAATCCCAACTACCTCTCCATTTTCGATGACCGGAAATCTACCAATGTCATTGTCAAGAATTAGTCGTCTGATATGGCTTACACGATCACCGGGGCTTGCAGTTATCGGGTTTTTTTGCATAACCTCACCTGCATATCCACTAAAATGATTTCTATTCAGCAGTTCGGCTGGAGTTACCCACCCAAGGACATCATCATTTTGACTGACTATTAAGACACCACCCGTTTTTACCATCAAGGTTACTGCATCCTTGATATCTGTATCAGGAAAAACCTTTACATAATTATTTGAAACGGCTGTAGCCACATGAAGTGACGAAGCGGGCTTGTTTCCTTTTTTTCGGGTACCAAGTTCTTTTGATAAGTTTCTCATTGTCAGAACACCCACAAGCTTTCCATCATGCATTACAAGTAGGCGACGTGTGCCTTTTTTTTCCATTATATCCAGTGCATGGGATATGGTGTCTGACTTGTCGATGCTTTGTGGTTGTACCATTATATCTTTAACTTGCATAGCTATCACCCATTTTAATAAAATTATATATGTTTTTCGCGCCTATTCATAATTTACAACTAGATATCGATAATAATACTGTCTTTGAACCTTATTTTGCTACTCTTATCACATCACTTCTACTGATTATTCCAACAATCTCTTCATCCTTCTTAACAGGTAGTGCTGTAAAATTTTCCTCAATCATTATCTTTGCCGCATTCACCACCATTTCTGTGTCGATTACAGAAATCACAGGCTCAGACATGATATCCTCTGCCACAAGCGGCACTTCCTTAACATAACGATAGACCTTCTGACCACCCGCATCCGGGCGTCGTGCCATTTTTATGCTCTTGGTAGGCAGTTTACCTTCTTTGTCAGACATTATGTTAAGTGCAAGGTTATTTGACGTGATTATCCCCACAACTTTTCCAGCATCATTGCTGACAAGAATTTTACTAATCTCGTTCTTTTCCATCTCATCAATAATATGATTTAACGTGTGATGCCTATTTACAAAAACTACATCCCTGCTCATCAGTTCAGAAACTTTTGTATCATAGGTTTGTTCTGATACATATCTAACAATATCTGTCCTTGTGACAATACCCACAATATTGTTTTTTGTCACCGGGATAGTGTGTATTCCATTTTCAAGCATCAAACTGGCTGCCTGTGAAATTGAAGCCTCCGGGTAAATAGTTAATGGAGACCCAGTCATTACCAGATTTACAGGAACTTTGTCAATGGGACGTCTTCTCCATATTGGTCCCGCCTGGGCTAATCGCCTCCCAAGGTCGGATTTGGTGACGATTCCAATCATCTCGTCTTTGTTTGCAACAATAAGCGTGCCAATCTTGTGTCTTAGCATCAACCTTCTTGCATGGGATATGGGTTCATCCGGTGCTATGACATAGACTGGAGAACTCATAATATCTGCAACATTCATCTTGTTTCTCCTTGCTTGTTTTATTTCAATGCTCGTTTTATTGTAAATAAAGTGTAAAGTGCTCGATTAAACGCTCACTTCATCTGGCTATTACCTAGTTCATAGAAAAGTTCATACTTCACAATATCCAAAAAAATCCTAGATATTGGAGAACTTTTTCTTGCACAGATATGTTACTCATTTATTTTGATATTGCGCGCAGGAAATCCTGCTCTGTGAGTATTCCACAAAGTGTACCATCATCAATTATAGGTAGTGAACCAACATTCTTCTCAACCATCAGTGCCGCTGCATTCCCAAGGTCCATATCAGACGATGCCCACACAACATCCCTTGAGATCAGCGAACTGATCGGCTGGTCGAAAGCCTCGCGTATGTTCCCTGTAATGAGTTTGTTGAAAGCATCACCACTGCCCAAAAAATTCATTATATCGGAAGCAGTGATTATACCAATAAGTATGCTATCCTTGACCACCGGCAGTCTCCTGAACCCCTGTCTTACCATAATCTTTGCAGCCTCGTCAATCGTTGTGCTAGATGGGGCTGTTTTTACTTTGGTGCTCATGTACTCACCTATTGACTTGTTGGCATAGACACCTGCAACAAGCGCCATAAAATCCCTTTCAGTACAGATTGCAAGCACACGGTTGTCATTATTCACGATAGTTATACAGCCAGTATTTCTTTGGACCATGATCCTGAATGTATCTGCAATGCTCGCGTCCTCGTGCAGGTGGGCAACATCTTGCTGCATTATTTCCCGCACTTCTGCGTTGACCGCAGCTAAAAGGTTCCCGTTAAACTTTTTACTGACAAGAAGATTCCTGTCTCCTCCCCCTAGAAAATCGATTACATCGACGGATGTAACAATTCCTTCAAGGCGGTTTGTACCGGCATCCGTAATCGGAACGCGCCTGAAACCTTTACTTGTCATGGTCTTTATTGCACCCATTATCGTTGTTGTTGGAGGCAGTGTAACAACGTCCCTTGTTGCCAAGGCCATGATATCTCCCTCATGCTCTGATACCCTTGCTTTAAAATCAACAGGCCCGACATCCATTGTGCCTATAGTGCTTAACATCTTTGGATCTCTTTTCTGCATAGTTTTTTCCTCAGCATTCAGTTTTCCCTGAATTTTCATCTTGTCTTCTGCAATTTTGGATGTTTTATTTCGTTTATTCAATCAGACCACCAAACTCACAAAACTTATGGATTTTAAACGTTTTTAATTTCAGAACTTCCACCATGGACCAAAAGTATTCCAACCAATAAATATTAAGACCAATTGACTATAAGGTTTTGGTTTTAGATTGTAGCATTATTCTTGACCTGTCCCTACCATAAATGCATGCAAGAGATCGTACCTGTCCACAATCCCCTCCACTCTCTTATTGTTTACGACAGTGAGTCTTCCAATATCATAGTGAAGTATCATTTCTATGGCCTTCTGGAGAGGTGTGTCCTCTGTTATTGTGTATGCGGGCGTAGACATTATTTTTTCAACTTTTGGCGTATCCCCGGACCTTGTTCCGTGTGTCTCACTCAAGCCAACCCTTGCATAGCCGGCTTTGATAATATCCCTTCTGGTTACCATTCCAATTACCTCATTTGTATGAGTCACCACTGGAATACCCGTATAGTCCCATTCTAGCATATTTGACCAAACCTTTGCAAGACTTTCCTCAGGATTACATGTTAAGACCCTTGCCACCATAATCTCACCAGCGGTTTTTGGAGACTTTTTTGTGGGATGGATATTCTTAAGGATATCCACATCACTCAGCATCCCAACAAGTTTTCTGTCGCTGGTTGAAATTACCACCGGAACCCTGTGCTGCTTTGCATCAAGTAGCAAACTGGCTGCATCCAGAATATCCATATCCGGCGTTATTGTCGGAAACTGCCTTGCATAACCTCCAACCGTAACATTGGATTTAGTGGATGTTATGTTAAGTATATCCTGATCGCTCAGAATGCCTGTTACCCTGTTTGATTCATCGACCACTGGAAGACCCCTTAAAAAATGGTCACGCATCAACTGCCGTGCATGCGTAATAAAATCATCTTCTTTTACGCATACGGCATCCTTTGACATTATTTCTCCAACTATCATCGATTCGCTCCTTTGATAGGATCTTGATTTAGTAAAATCCCTTAATCACATGTAATAATTACCAGAATTTTACCAGATATCTATGAAAACATCGGCCAACATCACAAAGACATCCGTGGTAAACACTCTGTAATTCATGACTTCCCGAGCAGATATCACGTTTCCAATTACGTTGATTGAGCCACCAGTACCCATAGCCATTAGATTCCTCGGAACCTTAATATCATCCGCCCATTGCTTGAGGAACAGTTCACAAATAAACTGTATACCTCTAATCTACAACAATATCCTCCATGAAACTTTTTTGACGATTTTCTGGATATAAAATATATCTCCTTTATGCCATAAATAGGTGCTCTTGTTTTATTAAGACTCTAAAACCTGTTTTATGAAAAGTATGAATTCCTGAATTTGCAGATAATCGACTTCATCAACTCCGTTTTCCTACCTTTAATGTATTTTTTTCAGTAATTTTGCAGTTTCAATCAACTTATCAACTGTGCGGTGCAGACTCCTGATCCCTTCTTCATCCTCAGCCACTCCTTCTGTGCCTTTGTCCTTTGACCAGAAGGTGCCACCTAAGTTCGACCCGAAAGATCCACCTG
>JAFGOO010000150.1 GCA_016926455.1 Methanosarcinaceae archaeon
CCATTGATGATCGATTTCAGCGGGAGAAAGGTCATGATCTTTGGAGGCGGATCGGTAGGAGAGCGTAAAGCAGGACTTTTTTCTCCACACGCAGACACAACTGTTATAAGCACTGGTTTCACGCAGGAGCTGGAAAAACTCGGGAAAAGCGGTAGAGTAAAACTGATGTCTTATGATGTTGGTTCTCTGTCGGATGCTGAAATTCAGGATTTGGTTTCTGATGCGTTTCTGGTTATCCCTGCCACAAGCAATGCGTTACTTAATGAGCGGATTATCGGGATTGCAAATAAAAACAATGTCTTGGTAAATCAGGTGGATTCCATAGGTGATGTTGTGGTTCCCTCTGTTATACAGAGAGGTAACCTGACAATCGCGATCTCGACTCTGGGCTCAAGTCCTGCAATCTCAAAATACGCCCGTAAGAATATCGAACAGGTGATTACGATTCAGTATGAAGACATGATACGGATCCAGGACGAGATACGCACATACCTGAAACAGAATGTTCCCGATCAGAAAATGCGGAAAGAGATATTATGGAAAATAATCGATGATACGGCTGTATGGGATGCGCTGTCGGATTCCTATGAAAAAGCGTATAAGATAGCATATGGTATAGTACTGGAACATATGGATGAATAAGGACCACTAAACACTATTATATATAATATAGTTCCCTACATTTATTTTCTGGAGGACCTAGGTGACAGAAATATCAAGTATGGTTATAACTCATGCAAAGGCAACTGTAGAGGAAATGGAAAGTGCTTGGCACGGCGATCTGGAAGGTGTGCTTAAGAAGCTGTATGCACATGAATTAGTTTACGAATGCGCTGTGCTCAAAACTTGCAACCGCGTTGAGATATATGTGGTATCTCCAAAGGGAAGCAGTATATTATTCCATTTTGCAAAGGAAATGGGTGTATCCTCCAAGATCGTTGAGTTCTATGACCACGACGAGTCTTTGATGCATCTGCTACGCCTTGCTTCGGGTCTTGAATCCATGATCGTTGGAGAGGACCAGATACTTGGTCAGATGAAAGACCTTTTCATGATAGCAAAGAAGGTAGGTACCACCGGTAAGATCCTTGATACGGCTTTCAGTAAAGCAAACCATGTAGGCAAAAGAGTGCGGACAGAGACACGTATTAACAAAGGGTCAGTTTCAATAGGTTCTGCAGCAGTTGACCTCGCAGAAGAGATACTTGGTGGTCTGAATGGTAAAACAGTCCTTATAATTGGTGCCGGTGAGATGGGAACACTTGTTGCAAGGGCACTTGCACACAAGGATATCGATGTCATATACATTGCAAACCGGACATTTGAGAGGGCACAAACGCTTGCTAACGAACTGGGGGGACAGGCTGTTTTATATGCGGATATTGAAGATTATGTCAAAAACGCGGATGTTGTCATAAGTGCAACGTCTGCACCGCATTATGTGCTTACAAAGGAAATTATTTCAAAAGCAATGGAAAATAGGAGCAATGAAATTCTTTTGATCGATATTGCAAATCCCACGGACATAGAGATCGCCGTTAAAGAAATCCCGCATGTCACATTACACAATATTGATGCACTGCGTGTCGTAAATGAAAGAAACTTGAAGATGCGTATGGAAGAAGCCAAAAAAGCAGAGTCTTTGATCGAAGAGGAATTTGCACTGCTGACAGCACAGTATAAACAGCAGAAGGCAGATGGTCTGATATCTGAGCTGTATGGACGGATTTACAGCGTACGCGAAAATGAACGCAATCGTGCGTTAAACCGGCTGGCTGCATACCACACGCTGGGTGAGATCGAAAGCACTGTTCTTGATGACCTAACGCATTCCATTGTGAACAAGATACTTGCAGAGCCAACAAAGGTTCTCAGGAATGCTGCAGAACACGATAACGAAGAGCTTCTGGACGCAGTGTCCAAATTATTCAATATAACTGTGAAAAAGGAAAAAAATAATAGTTGATGTGAGTTGATATCCATGTTCCCACAGGTTCGAATGCGAAGACTGAGAAGCGGTAAGATAAGAGATATGGTGCGTGAAACCGCACTTACAGTAAATGACCTGATTTACCCCATGTTTGTGGATGAGACCATAGATTCCATGCAGGAGGTTTCCTCCATGCCCGGAGTGTACAAACTTCCACCTGAAAAGGTAGCAGATGATGCAAAAGATGCTGCAGACCTCGGGATACCTGCAGTTATCCTTTTCGGGATACCAGCGAAAAAGGACGAGACTGGAACTTCAGCCTGGGGAGATGAAGATGTGGTACAGCGGGCTGTCCGCGAGATAAAAAGCCAACTTGGTAAAGATATGGTTATTATCACTGACTTATGTCTTTGTGAATATACCACTCATGGGCATTGTGGGGTTGTTGATTATGATTCCGAGGAAATACTGAACGATCCCACATTGCCACTGCTTGGCAAAACCGCTGTTAGCCATTCAAAAGCAGGCGCGGATATCGTAGCTCCGTCGGGCATGATGGACGGTATGATCGGTGCGATACGCTCTGCTCTTGATGAGAACAAGTTTTATAATGTGCCCATCATGTCTTATGCTGCAAAATATTCATCTGCTTTCTATGGACCTTTCAGGGATGCAGCAGAATCTAGTTATTCATTCGGGGACCGGTCAAGCTACCAGATGGATCCTGCAAACTCAGATGAGGCAATCCGGGAAGTTGAACTGGATATCCAGGAAGGTGCAGATATCCTTATGGTAAAACCTGCGCTTCCGTATCTTGACATACTCTACCGAATAAAGACCGAGTTTGAGATGCCTACGGCTGCCTATAACGTCAGTGGTGAGTATGCGATGATAAAAGCTGCAGCGCAAAATGGGTGGCTGGATGAGAAGAAAGTTGTGTACGAGTCTCTGCTTTCCATCAAACGTGCGGGTGCAGACATGATCCTTACATATTTTGCAAAGGATCTTGCACAAATTCTGGAGGAAATGTAGATTTTGTTAATAACCACACTCTTCTAAAATTTTTAATGGTGATACAATGAGTTTAGAAAAATCAGAAAAATTATATGAAAGGGCTAAAACTCTTCTTCCGGGTGGTGTTAGCAGTCCGGTGCGGGCGATCGAACCATATCCCTTTTACACAGCATCTGCAAGTGGTTCGATGATAACAGATGTGGACGGGAACGAGTATATCGACTACTGTATGGCATATGGCCCAAAGATACTGGGACATGCTCATCCACGCATTAAAGCTGCAATAATGGAACAGCTGGAAAAAGGGTGGCTTTATGGTACACCCACGGAACTTGAGGTCAACCTTGCCGGGAAAATTGCAGGTTTTTATCCAAGTATCGACATGCTCAGGTTTGTTTCCACTGGCACGGAAGCAACTATGAGTGCACTTCGATTAGCACGCGGGTTCACAGGAAAGAACAAGTTCATAAAAATAGAAGGCGGCTTCCATGGCGCCCATGAAGCAGTGCTTGTTAAAGCCGGTTCAGGTGCAACAACCCTCGGGAAACCGGATTCTCTTGGGATTCCCAGGGATTTTACAAAATATACGCTTCAAGTGCCCTTTAATGATATCGAAGCAATGACGTCTCTAATTGAATCCAACAGTGACGAACTGGCAGCTGTAATAATGGAACCAGTTATGGGCAATATCGGACCGATATTACCAGAAGGGAATTACCTGAAAGAGGTCCGTAAGGTCACGCAGGAAAATGATGTCCTGCTGATATTTGATGAGGTGATTACGGGATTCAGGCTTGCTATGGGTGGTGCACAGGAATTCTTCGGTGTCACTCCTGATATGACAACGCTTGGTAAGATCATCGGTGGAGGCATGCCTATTGGAGTTTTTGGTGGCAGGCGCGAGATTATCGAAATGATTGCACCGTCAGGGGGAGTATATCAGGCAGGGACATTTAGCGGGAATCCTGCTTCTGCGGCAGCGGGAATTGCGGTGCTTGATGTCCTTAAAAAGGAGAATGTCCACAGGACTCTGAATGCGAAGGGTGATGAGGTACGTGCACGGCTATCTGACCTCGTTTCGGATATGGCACTTGATTACAATGTATGCGGAATTGCGTCCATGTTCAAGATATTCTTCGGAGACGCTCCATCGAATTATCAGGAAGTGCTCAAATGCGACAAGGAAGGTTACTTTGAATTCTTCCACAGGATGTTGAAGAGTGGAGTGTTCCTGCCACCGTCGCAGTTTGAGACAAATTTTTTATCGTTCGCACACAGTGATTCCGATATTGATAGGACCCTTGAGGCGTATGGAGCCAACTTGAAATAGGAGTTATTAAAAAATGATTATCGGAACTCGCGGCAGTGGTCTTGCTCTTGCACAGACAAATCTTATTGCAAGTATGCTTGAGGAGCGCGGAGTAGAGACTACGAAGCTTATAATAAAGACCACTGGAGATTCTTTTACGGATCGTCCCCTTCATGAGGTGGAGGGTGTTGGAGCCTTCGTGCGTGAGATCGATGACTGGATGCTTGCAGGCAAGATCGACCTGGCTGTTCATTCCATGAAAGATCTCCCAACCGAGCGGCCAGAGGAACTGTCCATCGCAGGGGTATTGAAGCGCGATTCACCTTTTGATGTGCTCTTGACCAACGACGGCTCAACACTGGACGAACTGTCTTATGGTGCTGTTATTGGGACTACTTCCATGCGCAGGCGTGCCCAGCTTCTACGATATCGACCAGATCTGAATATCCAGGACCTTCGCGGAAACATTGACACTCGTATAAGAAAACTGAAAGATGGTCTTTACGATGGTATCATGCTTGCAGAGGCAGGACTTCAGCGTATGGGCTGGAAAATGGATGTGGAACGCCTGAATCCGGATTCATTTTGCCCCTCTGCTAACCAGGGAACGATTGTAATTGTCACAAGAGCAGATACAGAAGCTGAGGGCGTGGCTTTTGAGCTTGACCACGCACCCACACGTATGGAGACTAGGATAGAACGCCTTGTGATTAATGAGGTTGGCGGGGGATGTATCGTGCCGGTAGGTGCGTATGCGGAAGTCCTTAAAAGCGGCGATGAAATACATGTACGTGCAGAGGTTCTTGCACTGGACGGTTCGCGAGAAGTGGGTGTCGATGAGGTCATCCCAGTTGAAGGTTATAGGGAACATGCCATCCAGCTTGGTCAGGAGATGGTAAGGAATGGTGGCAGAGAACTTGTGCAGGATGCGGTCTGCCAGTTAGCAGATACCCAAAATTGAAAATCGGTAAGACGTAGATAGATATGGTGACAATCACAGGACTTGATCTTAAAAATCCAACGATACTGGCAGCAGGTATCATGGGTACCACAGGTGCCTCTCTTGTACGTGTTGCAAAGGAAGGTGCAGGTGCAGTTGTCACGAAATCCATCGGTCCATCGCCAGAAGAAGGGCATCCAAACCCGAGCATGCTCCAGCTGGAATGCGGGTTTTTGAATGCGATGGGACTTCCGAACCCCTCTTATGTGGATTTTACAAAAGAAATTGAGATTGCAAAAAAAGAAGCATACGTGCCTGTCATTGCAAGTATATTCGGGGGAAATGCTGATGAGTTTGTGAAAATTGTACAGGGTCTTAGCCCTGCAAAACCCGATGCATTCGAACTTAACCTAAGCTGTCCGCATGCTGAAGGTTACGGTGCAATGATAGGTAGCGATCCTATTATAGTGAAAGAGATTACATCTGAGGTGTGCAATAACACGGATGTGCCTGTATGGGTAAAACTCACTCCAAATGTTACGGATATCGTGTTGATAGGGGAGGCAGCAGCCTCTGGGGGAGCTGATGCGGTTGTAGCTATCAATACTGTGCGTGCCATGGCGATAGATATCGCATCCGGCTATCCAATCCTTGGGAACGGTTTCGGTGGACTGTCAGGACCAGCAATAAAACCCATTGCAATTAAATGTGTCTACGAACTGTATGATAAACTGGATATTCCTGTAATCGGTGTTGGTGGAATCTCTACATGGCAGGATGCGGTTGAGATGATAATGGCAGGTGCATCAGCAGTCCAGGTGGGTTCAGCGGTGTTTGAAGGACTGGATGTGTTCAGTTCCATCTCATCAGGAATCGATAGCTTCCTGACTGAGATAGGTTATGATGGTGTTGAAGATATCATAGGACTTGCCCACGAGATGGTATGATGCGACCGGTAAACTCTGTGATTATCAAGATTGTTGACGATTCGCCGTCAATAAAGACGTTTTTTTTTGATACATCCTTTGATAGTTCCACAGCTGGACAATTTGTGATGGTCTGGGTAAGGGGTGTCGATGAAATCCCCATGACGCTTTCGTATAATAACGCCATTACTGTACAGAAAGTGGGTGATGCCACATCACGGCTCTTTGAGCTTGTTGAGGGTGATTCGGTGGGAATCCGTGGACCTTTTGGCAAGGGATTCACATTACCAGAGAAAGATAATCGGATTCTGGTTGTTGCAGGAGGTGTGGGTGCAGCTCCCCTCGCACCACTGGTAGAATATGCTAAAGATTTGGGTGCTAAGGTCACGACCGTTCTAGGGGCGCGAAATGCTTATGAGCTGGTATTCAAAAACAGGTTCTTTGCGGTAGGCACCCTCCATATCACAACGGATGACGGTTCTGAAGGAAGAAAAGGGTTTGTAACGGATGCTCTCAACGAACTTGATGTTTTAGGGTATGACCGGATATACACCTGCGGTCCAGAGGTTATGATGGTAAAGGTGTTTGATATTCTTCAGGATGCTGGTGCACTTGATCGGGCGGAGTTCAGCCTGCACAGGTATTTCAAGTGCGGAATAGGGGTTTGCGGAGCATGCTGCATGGATACATCGGGCATTCGGGTATGCAAGGATGGACCTGTGTTCAATGGTATGCAACTTGTTGGTTCTGAGTTCGGGAAGTACAAGAGAAGTGCCAGTGGGCAGAGGGTTGAGGTTTAGTAGATGGGAATAACATGGTCAGTCCAATTCTACTTCATTTTTTCAACCGTCCTATAAAATAATTAATACTAACTCAAGTTTTTTCCACCTCTACCACAATCCCACGCTCATTACCGTCCACCATGACCTTTGAGCCTTCCACTACCTTACCTGAAACAATGAGCTTACCCACGTTTGTCTCGACCTCTCGCTGGATAACACGCTGCAAGGGGCGTGCTCCATACCTTTCGCTGTAGCCTGCCTCGCCAAGATACTTCTTGGCAGCATCAGTTATCTCAAGGTTGATTCTCTGCTGCTTGAGCCTGTTGATCAGGTCTGCAACCTTGATATCCACAATATTCACAAGCTGCTCTTTTGTCAGGGAGCGGAAGATAGCAATCTCATCAATGCGGTTCAAAAATTCGGGTCTGAAATGCCTGCTCAGTTCATTGATCGCTGTTGCCTGCATCTCACTGTAGTCCCCGCCTTTCTCCAGTTGAACGCTGGCATAGTCCACGCATATATTCGAGGTCATGATGATTAGGGTATTCTTGAAGTCAACTGTCCTTCCATGGGAATCGGTCAGTCGCCCATCATCCAGTATCTGGAGCATGATATTGAACACATCATGATGTGCCTTCTCAATCTCATCGAATAGTATCACAGCATAGGGCCTGCGCCGGATTGCCTCTGTAAGCTGTCCTCCTTCATCATGTCCTATATAGCCCGGAGGCGCACCGATCATACGCGAGACTGTATGCTTTTCCATATATTCGGACATATCGAGGCGGACCATGTTGTTCTCATCATCAAAAAGCTCGGCAGCAAGTGCCTTGGCGAGTTCGGTTTTACCCACACCTGTTGGTCCGATGAAGATGAAACTGCCAATCGGTCTCTTTGGATCCTTGATTCCGGCGTAGGCCCTTATTACCGCATCTGCTACTGCCTTGACAGCCTCATTCTGTCCAATGATGCGCTTATGCAGGTTTTCTTCTATATGCGTCAATTTTTCGCGTTCCCCTTCCATCAGTTTATTCACAGGGATATTTGTCCACTCGCTGACAATCTCTGCAATATTCTCTTCCCCGACCTCTTCTTTTAGCAGCATTCCGTTCTGCTTCTCCTGTAGGCGTGCCTCCTCGTCTGCATACTGGCGTTCCAGTGCCGGAAGTATGCCGTGTCGCAGTTCAGCGGCACGGTCAAGGTTATCCACTCTGTTAAGGTAGTAATCGCGTTCTGCCTGCTCAATATCCTGTTTTGTATCCTCTATCTTCTCTTTCAGCGACCTGAGCTTTGCTATAGTCTCTTTTTCGTTCTGCCATTGTGCACGCATCGCATCGGATTCGGCACGTATCTCTGCAAGTTCCTTCTCCAGATCCTCAAGCTCCTCCTTTGAAGCAGCATCTTTTTCTTTCTTCAGTGCCTCGCGTTCAATCTCAAGCTGCATAATCTTACGGTCAGACTCGTCAAGATAGGTAGGCTTGCTGTCAATCTCGGTCCTCATCTTTGCAGCCGCCTCATCAACAAGATCGATGGCTTTGTCTGGCAGGAAACGGTCTGATATGTAGCGGTTGCTTAAAATTGCAGCAGCAACAAGTGCAGTGTCCTTGATCCTTACCCCGTGATGAACCTCATAGCTTTCCTTAAGACCCCTGAGTATTGATATGGTATCCTCTACACTTGGCTGGTTGATCAGTACCGGCATGAACCGCCGCTCAAAAGCCGCATCCTTCTCGATATATTTCCGGTACTCATTGAGAGTGGTTGCACCGATACAGTGAAGCTCCCCTCTAGCAAGCATGGGTTTTAGGAGGTTCCCTGCATCCATTGCACCTTCGGTGGCACCTGCACCTATTACGGTATGCAATTCATCGATAAAGAGAATTATTTCTCCCTCTGAATCTGCAACTTCCTTAAGAACCGCCTTCAGACGCTCTTCGAACTCACCCCTGAACTTTGCACCTGCGATTAATGCACCCATATCAAGGGCAATGATGCGCTTGTTCTTCATAGCCTCTGGTACGTCACGATTTACGATCCGTTGTGCTAGACCTTCCACAACTGCAGTCTTACCTACGCCTGCTTCCCCGATAAGTACAGGGTTATTCTTTCTGCGGCGTGAGAGAATCTCAATTGCGTGCCTGATCTCGCGGTCCCTTCCAATGACAGGGTCAAGCTTCCCCTTTGATGCAAGTTCTGTGAAGTCTATCCCATATTTTTTGAGTGCTTCGTAGGTATCTTCGGGATTTTCGGAGGTGACACGCCTGCCGCCTCTGACTTCGGCTATTGCCTTCAGAAGCTTTTCGCGGGTTGCCCCAGCAGTTTTTAGTATCTGACTGCTGAAACTGTCGGTTTCTTCAATCAATGCAAGCAGTATATGTTCGACGCTGATATATTCATCTTGCATCTTACCTGCTTCTCTTGATGCACTATCCAGTACCCTATTGAGTTTCCGTGTCATATACACTTGCTCGCTTCCCGGTCCGGACACCTGCGGAAGTTGCGAGAGATGTTCTTCAAGCTGCTGGATTATTGACTGTGAAGAAATGTCCATCTTCTGGAGAAGCCCTTTCGCAAGCCCTTCGCTTTGTTCCAGCAGTGCCAGAAACAGATGTTCGCAGTCGATCTGCTGCTGATAGTATCGTGCTGCAATCGTAGATGAACCCTGGATTGCTTCCTGTGCCTTTTGAGTATACCGATTTAGTTCCATGATTGCACCTCTTTCAAATTACTTCTTATCATAATATTACCATCTATGCAAACC
The DNA here is from genome assembly GCA_016926455.1 of Methanosarcinaceae archaeon. GTDB lineage: Archaea > Halobacteriota > Methanosarcinia > Methanosarcinales > Methanosarcinaceae > JAFGQV01. The sequence continues at coordinate 9,663 of JAFGOO010000150.1, forward strand.
TTTCATAAATTATGTTTACATGTAAATAAAACAGTTTTGGTGTATTTGCTTTTTAACTTGAGGCTGTCAAATTAGCTCATAAATCTCCTTTTCTAATTTGACAACATTTTTTAAAAAAACTTTCCAAATGAGTTTCTGTTTTCAA
>JAFGOO010000151.1 GCA_016926455.1 Methanosarcinaceae archaeon
AGTAAAATTCAAAATATTAGTGCATAACCTTGATAGGTATTCCAAGATTATTTTTATTGTTCTAGTGAGGATTTCTACAGAGCCCAAATAAAGATATCGATAACTATAGTGTTAGTGGAATTAGTAATAAAATTGACGAAGTAATGATGTTGTAACGAAACATTTATAAGATTATAGTTTTCAAGGTATTATGAGATTGGGGGAAGATTAGGGCAAAGTATTGGTGTCCAGTCAATCTCACCTAATTGTATATTAAAAGGTGGAAATTATGTTAAAAGCAATAGTTGTATATCTAAGTACCTCAGGTAATACAAAAATAATGGCTGATTCGATTACACAAGGTATACTAAAAAAGCACGTGGATGCTAAAGCTGTCAGTTTCTATGATGTAAAAATAGAGGATATTAAATCTGTAGACGCCATTGCAGTTGGTTCTTCAACATTTTATTATAAGATGCTGCCTCCAATGGAAAAATTTCTTGATGAGACAATGGCTAATGCTGGGGTAGAAGGAAAGATCGGAGCTTCATTCGGTTCTTATGGATGGAGTGGTGAAGCACCTTTAATGATTGCAAAAAAAATGCGTCAATTGGGTATGAACGTACTTGACCCCGTGCTACGTATACAATATAAACCTACTGAGAAGGATCTAAATGAATGTTTGAGGTTGGGAATGGATATTGCAGAAAAGGTCAAAAACCCATAAATTAAATAATACACATTTATATCGTTCAAATTTTCGATCTGCCATAATTTTTTCTATATCATTAATCCAACCACCTATTTTGATGGAGACAGACGATAAAGGGATTATCAATCGACTAGATGAAAATAGAAATATTTAGATTGGGGTGAAAACGAAGAGCGATATTCAGTTGATTAAAAACAAAACTGTCAAACTTGAATCTATTATTTTCTGGGTCAGTATACGATTGTGTGATTGGATATATTATAGCGAATGCCTTAAAAAATAATAATATGAATCCAAAACACTTAAACGCTTATCCATCAAATAGCACGCAGATGAAAGAAGTAGAACTCCTTGATCCTTATACGATACCGTACAAAGGAATATATGCAGTATGCGATTCCAACAACGAATACGTCGAGATCATTGAGCATTCCAATTGCTATGGTGGTGCAGCATGGTCGCAGTACCACTATTCACATGCACCTCTTGTTCTTAAGGCTAGAATGCTTGGAAATACGGGTAGATATCTTGTGAAGACAGGGACATCGAACCTTGTCCTTAAGGCTTCCACCGCAGCAGCAGGCATTGAATCTGTAATCGTGAGTGGCGATGAGGTAAAGATTACCTATTCCGGCCTTGGTGGCGGAGGAGTAGGTGCGACAGTATGCAGGGCAATTGCTAAGGGCGTACTTAGCCATGATATTTCCGAATCCGGTGGTGGACGTGCGGCAAAGGGAACAATTGTAGTTCCAAGACGGGAACGCGTGCTTGTTGGCATCGATGACACCGATACAAAGGAAGAAGGTGCCACATGGTCGCTGACCCATAATATTGCAAGTCAACTTGACTGCATAGATTCCGTATACCTGTCACATTCCCTTGTACAGCTTTTCCCGGTCGCTGCAAAGACTCAGAACTGCGTGTCTACGGTACTTGAATTTGGATGCGTGAATAGTGTTGCGAAAGAGGAACTCCTGCAGAGTATCAAAGCTGCACTTTTAAAGTACAGTGTCTCAGATGAGACGGGAATGGTTGTACTTTCTGATTTTGATGCAAAGGACATTTACGAGTACAGCAAAATGTGCAGGAGCGGCGAGCTTTCAAAGTATTATGCAATTGAATATGCAAAAGATCATGGTGTAGAGGTGTGGCTTGAAGGCAACGGTGTGATTGGCGCCCTTGCTGCCCTCCCATGGTTCGCGAGACCTGATGAATCTGTTAAACTGGACGCGCTGAACTGCCGTGAGTATGGAACACAACGATGACATCAACATCAATCACAAGCGGGCTTGAAGCGTTATATCTTGCAGCCATTGACAGCAACGTCGAATTTGTAACGGCTGTTGCAGGTTATCCCATAACCGACGTTATGGAACGATTTCTGGAAAGCTGGGAAAATACGGGTATTATCGCTAAGTGGATGACCAATGAAAAGGCAGCACTTGAAACTGCACTGGGTGCATCCGTCTCAGGTCGACGCGCACTGGTACTTACCAAGCATGTGGGAATGAATGTGCTGGCTGACCCATTGATAACATCGGCTACTCACACGATCGGATCAGGATTGTTGATTTTTGCTGGCGACGATCCAAATGTAGTAGCATCCCAGAACGAGCAGGATTCCAGATGGTATGGCAGCCTTGCAGAGATTGCGGTTTTTGACCCTGCTACACCAGATGACGCATACAGGGCAGTTTTGAGAGGCTTTGAAGTTTCTGAAATTATTAAGGCGCCTGTGATCGTGAGGATTACCTCCAGACTGGAGACCGTTGAAGGCAGAGTTGAGAGGATTGAATGTGGGAGAAACGAAAAAAAACAGAGGGTAATCTTCAATAGGTCGATATGGGAGCTTACTATGCTCGGGAAACATCAGCGATACCATCTAAACTCTTACCCACTCCTTGTCGAAGAATCCGAAAATACTCCATTGAACAAACTCAAGGTCCTTTGCAATGATGTCGGTATCATCTCATCTGGATTCCCCTCAAAGCTGGTGGACAACGTTCTGAAGACGGATGAGAGGTGGTTTGATATCTCACACATGGCTCTTAATATGGTGTATCCGCTTCCTTTCAACAAGTTACGAGAATTTGTGAAACGGTACAAGCATGTTCTTGTTGTGGAGGAAACAGAAACGTTTATTGAGTCACATCTGTGCGTGCTTGATAATGTGCTTGGGAAAAAGACGGGGCATATGCCATACGGTCAAGTCGATGCCAAGCATATCGAATACGCACTTGAACATATCCATGAGGATTCGGTGGTCAAGTATACAGGGATTCAGACAATTAAAAGCAGGGGACCACGCCCTCTTTGTGATGATTGCCCCTACTTGCCACTGTATCACATCCTGAGCGATCTGGATGTGCTGGTTGCAGGTGACATAGGATGTTCGGTGCGCAGCGGTCCTGAGCCCCTAAACGCAATAGATACAGCTTTTGCACTTGGTTCTGCAATTACGGTCGCATGCGGGTTTGATAGGAAAGGAATCGCAGTGATTGGTGATTTCGGTCTTGCACATTCCGGGATCTTAGGACTTGTTAATGCTATTCACTGCGGTTTTGACGTTCTGGTCATCGTGCTCCAAAACAAGGTTGCTGCCATGACAGGTGGTCAGGATGCTCCTGACCTTAAGGATATAGTACGTGTTCTTGTAAGGGATGTCTCCGTGTTCGATATCGACCGGCTTCCAGCAGTCGACCTAAAGTGCTTGATCAAGGATAAGTTGGATGGACACGGAGTTTCTGTGATATATGTTGATGCAAAATGCAGGAAATACTGATGATTGTCCAATTTTCATTGCCACAACATTTTGGTAGAAAAATAGCCCGGCACGGATTCGAACCGAGGTTGCGGGATCCAGAGTCCTGCATGATTGACCACTACACTACCGGGCTGCTGTGAATGCAT
>JAFGOO010000152.1 GCA_016926455.1 Methanosarcinaceae archaeon
AAGATGAATTGTGGCAGATATTGGACCTGATGGGGAAGGAATCTAAAAATTACTATCTTTGAAAGGAGACCTGCGGAATATAAGATATATATTAAAGTGACTGCTACCACGACTAAAGTTCATGGACTTTTTCTTCCCCTGAACCCCGTCATTCGTAAAATAAGTATTCACCATAGGCAAGTTTCTTCATCCGAACCGTTCCCAAGCTTCCCCTTCTGCCATCCGGATAACATCCTTCAGTGGCACTTCGCATCTTGTTGCCACCTTCTTACAGTCCTCAAATTCTGCGGATATGTTGAGCAGTGAACCGTGTGTATCTTGTGCGATCTTCACCGCAATCTCAAACTTCTGGTTATTAATTATTATTTTAACGCTGTCCATGCGCCTGTCTGCTATCAAACGATGGCGTGTGGGAATCACACGTACTCCCAGTGAACCGGTTTCCTTGATTATCTTACGTGCAAATTTTGATGCGTCCTCTGACTTTGCAATGACTTGGATGATATGACCCGACCTGCCTTTTTTCATGGTTGTAGGTGTAATGCAAACATCCCTTGCGCCCATGGTGAGTAGTTCTTCTATAAGGTTTCCAAGAACCTCACCCGTCACGTCATCCACATTGGTCTCGAGCACCTCAATGGAATCCTGAATCAGGGCATCATCCACCTCAGCCAGAACTGTCCGAAGCACATTTGGATGAGGAGTATTCACATCCCCTGCGCCATACCCAATAGATAGTGGAAGAGATTGCGGGAACGAATCAATAGAGTATGCAAAATGTGCGAGTATTGCTGCACCGGTTGGGGTAAGAAGTTCCTGCGAGATATTATTACCTCTAAATTTCATCTTAGATGCCTTCAGTATTTCCAATGTGGCGGGCGCAGGTACTGGTAATTTGCCGTGCTCGGATTCGATAAACCCACTTCCAACTGTGATGGGTGTGCAGTAGACCTGATGGAATTCAAATTCATTTATTGCTGTGCATGCACCTACAACATCGGCGAGTGCATCGTTCTGTCCAATTTCGTGGAAGTGCAGTTCATCAAGAGGCTGACCGTGTACCTTTGATTCAGCATCTCCCAGAAGGGAAAATATCGCAAATACACTCTTCTCGATTCCTTTAGGCAAAGATGCTGACCTTATAATGTCCAGAAGTTCGTAATAGCTACGCTTGTATTCTTTCCCGGCGGTTACCTTCACATCAACAGCACTAATACCCCGCTTTGACATACGATTAATGGAAACCGAAACATCGGCAGTAGATTCCATGATATCACGGATGACAGATTCATCTGACCCAAGGTCTATAAGACTTGCAATGATCATATCTCCGGATGCGCCCGAGAAAGGGTCAAATATCAATGCCTGCATTAAAAATCACTACCAACCTATAAATTTTGAACCATATAGTTTTTATGCATTAGATTAAAATAAGAACCTGTAACATATCATATAAAAATCATTTGTGAGATTGCTTAAATGGATGAAATACAGATAAAAGTCGAAAAAGCGCATCCTATGGATTTAGGACGCGGCATCATACGTCTTGACCCGAGTACCCTTTTAAGCCTTAAATCGTCTCCTGGCGATATCGTGGAGATCCGCGGTAAAAAAAGAACTTGTGCAAAGGTATGGAGAGCAGACCGTCAGGACTGGGGACATGGAATCGTTAGAATTGATGGTTTTATAAGGCAAAATGCGGGTGTGGGCATAGGAGAACGTGTAACAATAAAAAAAGCAGAGGTAATCCCTGCTGAGAGAGTTCTGCTTGCGCCACCTGAAGGAGTAGAAATGGAGTTCGGGGAGGACACGAGCACGGTAATAAAGCACAATATCCTTAAAAGGCCCCTTATCATGGGTGATATAGTCCCAATCATCAGTTCAATGACCCAGCCGATGGCGAGTCACATGGTAGGTGGTCAGGCAATACCCCTCATTGCAGTTGAAACTGAACCACCGAATGAAATACTGATCATAAATGATATGACAGAAGTAGAACTGCGCCAGAAACCAGTCAGGGGGTACGAGACCGCTGCACGGGGGATCACTTACGAGGATATCGGAGGGCTCGGGGACGAAATCCAGCGTGTGCGTGAAATGATTGAACTGCCACTTAAGCATCCTGAAATATTCCAGCGCCTTAACATTGAACCTCCTAAAGGAGTCATACTTTATGGACCACCTGGAACCGGTAAGACGCTAATAGCAAAAGCCGTTGCAAACGAATCCGGTGCAAATTTTCTCTACATTGCAGGTCCCGAGATCATGGGGAAGTACTACGGTGAAAGCGAGGAACGCATACGGAAAATATTCGAAGAGGCTACAGAGGATGCACCTTCAATCATATTTATAGACGAAATTGATTCTATTGCCCCTAAACGTGAAAATGTGACAGGTGAAGTTGAACGCAGGGTCGTTGCCCAGCTCCTTACTATGATGGACGGTCTGGTTGAACGCGGGCAGGTGGTGGTCATTGGTGCCACCAACCGAGTGGATGCCATCGACCCAGCACTTCGCAGACCCGGCAGGTTTGATCGGGAGATCGAAATAGGAGTTCCTGACAATAGCGACCGGATTGAGATACTTCAAATCCATACCAGAGGGATGCCGCTTGGTGAGAAAGTGGATCTTGAGTACTTGGCAAACCATACCCAGGGTTTTGTGGGGGCAGACCTCCTAGCACTGGTTCAGGAGGCAGCAATGCGCTCGCTTCGACGATTCCTACCGGATATCAATCTCGATGAAGAGATTCCGCAGGATATACTGGAAGAGATAATTGTTTCAGATACGGATTTTGAAAATGCACTCTGGGAGATCGAACCATCTGCCCTCCGGGAAATAATGGTCGAGATCCCGTCTGTAAAATGGAGTGACGTGGGAGGTCTCGAGGATATCAAGCAGGAAATCATCGAGGCTGTTGAGTGGCCCATCAAAAAACCAGAAAAATTTGTTGAGATGGGAATCAAACCACCAAAAGGTATCTTACTGTTTGGACCACCAGGTACCGGAAAGACATTGGTCGCACAGGCGGTTGCTAATGAGTCCAATGCTAATTTCATAAGTATTAAGGGTCCCCAGATGCTCTCTAAATGGGTAGGGGAATCCGAAAAGGCAATCCGTGAAACATTCAAGAAAGCAAGACAGGTGTCTCCTTCTATTATATTTTTTGATGAGATTGATTCAATTGCATCCGTGCGCAGTACCATGTCGGGAGATGGAAAAGTATCAGAGCGTATTGTAAACCAACTGCTTACAGAACTGGACGGTCTTGACCCATTGAAGGAAGTGGTTGTTATTGCAGCAACCAACAGACCTGATATCATTGATCCTGCACTTTTGCGTTCCGGACGTTTTGACAGGCTATTAATGTTGGGAGCCCCATCCCGTAATGGGAGAATAAAGATATTTGAGATACATACAAAGAATATACCCCTTGCAAAGGGTGTGAATATCGAGGAACTTGCAGACATGACAGAGGGTTATGTTGGTGCAGATATTGAAGCCGTGTGCAGGGAAGCGGTGATGCTTGCCCTTC
>JAFGOO010000153.1 GCA_016926455.1 Methanosarcinaceae archaeon
AGACCAATCTTTTTTTATTTTTTATTTTTTTAATAGGAAAAGTTTGATATAATAGACAGTGTACTTTTTAATGGTTGATAACGTGAAAAAGGAATTAATGGATATTCTTGCGTGTCCTCTATGTAAAGGAGATATCGTCCTTAATATCATAGAAAAAAATGAAAACGAAATCATATCAGGTACGCTTTATTGTTCCAGATGTGACGAATACTATACAATAGAAGACGGAATCCCTAATCTTCTTCCTCCAGACCTCAGGGACTAATTTAAGCGAGGATTTTTAATTGCAGCATGTGCATATCAACAGGCTTGGTGTTAATTCCATAGAATTTGAAACAGACCCTATTGAGGTTCCGTTATCTCCAGGTGGTGAACGCAGTTTTGAAATGGTGATAATTAACTATGGTTCGCCAACACACGTACATCTATCAGCTAGTGAATCACTTAAGGATAATGTCACTTTTCTGGAGAACAATCCCTATGTTCGACATGAGGAATATATCCCTGTGATTGTGCGCATACCAGCCGGAGGCAGGCTTTTTACTAAAGGCGAGATATTTATTACGGTGGGATACGGTTCTAAAAAGGAAGGTTTCATAATTAAGATCGGCATACCTGACCCCGAAGAATATCCATTGGAGGTGGATGTCGGTGAACAACTTTCCAAGCCATCTCTAAAATCTGGAATCAAGGTAACTAGTAATCGGGATGCAAAGTTTCATGAAGTATCTGCTCATATGTTCAAAGTTTTTTATGATGCTATGAATCTTAAGGTGGTTTTTTTCATAGTTTTATTGAGCATTCTGACAATATTATTCTTTCTTTTTGTGAAGATGATGACACTGGTCAGTTTTGAGAGCCTGTCATTTTATCCTGCAATAGTTTTATCTATATTATTTACGGCTTTTATTGCATATTTGCTGCTAAAACTTCCAATCATAAAATGAAATTACGAGGTATTTGGATTAATATGAAATATATCATAGTGACCGGTGGAGTAATGAGTGGACTTGGAAAGGGAATCACAACTGCATCCACTGGAAGGAACCTAAAAAATAGAGGTTATAAAGTAACGGCCATAAAAATTGACCCCTATATAAACATAGACGCGGGTACCATGAGCCCCTTCCAGCACGGTGAGGTTTATGTACTGAAAGACGGTGGTGAAGTGGATCTCGACCTTGGTAATTACGAGCGTTTTCTTGATACTGAACTCACATGGGACCACAACTTAACTACAGGTAAGATTTACCAGTCAGTAATCTTAAAGGAACGAAGAGGTGAATATCTTGGAAAGACGGTCCAGATAATTCCCCATATAACAAACGAGATAAAAGACCGAATTCGAAAAGTGGCTGAAAATAGCGGTGCAGATATCTGTTTGATTGAAGTCGGCGGAACTGTTGGTGACATTGAAAGCATGCCTTTCTTGGAGGCGGTTAGGCAGATGCATAGGGAAGAAGCAGAGGAAGATATTGCGTTTATACACGTGACACTGGTTACCATTGATTCCCAGTGTGACCAGAAGACAAAACCTACCCAGCACTCTGTAAGAGACCTGAGAGAACTGGGTCTAACTCCCGATGCAATCGTTGCCAGATGCAGGGAGCCGCTACAGGAAAGCACAAAAGAAAAGATATCGTTGTTTTGTGACGTTCCCGAGAAAGCTGTGATAAGTGCACATGATGCCAATGATATTTATGAAGTGCCGCTTCAAATGGAGAATGAGGGACTTACAGATTATTTGATGGAGAAGCTGAACCTTGATGCAAAGGGGGAAGATTTTTCATGGAATGATATGGTTTCCAGAATGCACAACATGAACGGTAGGGTCAAGCTGGCAATTGTGGGGAAATATACCCATCTTGAGGATTCCTATATCAGTATAAGAGAGTCCATCAAACACGCGGCTATCGAATGCGGCTGCAATGTTGATACCATCTGGTTAAATTCAGAATCCTTTGAAAAAAATCCGGCTGCTGTCCAGCAGTTAGCTGAATATGACGGCATTCTTGTGCCAGGAGGTTTTGGTGAACGTGGCATAGAAGGAAAGATTCTGTCTATCCAGTATGCAAGGGAGCATGATGTTCCATACCTTGGTCTTTGTCTGGGGATGCAGCTTGCAGTTGTAGAGTTTGCACGGAATGTTTTAGGATTGAAAGGTGCAAACAGTACGGAATTCGATCCAGATACTCCATACCCTGTTATAGATATCTTGCCTGAGCAGGAAGATGTGGTTGATATGGGTGCAACAATGCGCCTTGGCAACTACGATGCTGTTTTAAAGAGTGGGTCATTGGCTAAGCGTATATATGGGACAGATATCATTGTGGAGCGCCACCGACACAGGTACGAGGTAAATCCGAAATACGTCGAACAGATAGAAGCACATGGGGCGATTTTTTCAGGAAAAAACAAGAACCGGATGGAAATAGTGGAAATCCCGGGAAAGAGCTTTTACTTTGGGTCCCAGTTTCACCCAGAATTTAAGTCCAGACCAGGGCGTCCTTCTCCACCGTTCAAGGCTCTTGTGGACGCGATGATTTCAGGTCGGGATTAAGTAGTCAGCATTGCTAGTAGATGTTAACTCATCCTTGCGGGTTCAACTTTCATATATTCGCGGAGCAGGGTTGTAGCATAGCTCCCCTTTGGCAGTGAAAAATCAAGTACTGCTTTTGTTTTACCAGGATTCAGTTCATCATCACTTACAGTAAACGAGGGATTTGCATTGAGTATGATCGGGCGCCTCAAACCTTTTGACCCCATCTCAGGCATAATGGACACTTTAAAACATTCAACCGGGATTCCAGTTTCCCCAAAAACACGGTACTCGATCTCACCCGGCAAGCCTGATGCAAATTCGGTGTCATACCCTACAAGGGGTGCGGTTACAAAGGCACGCCCACGTTTGATCAAATTGTTCATCCCATCAACATTCTCAGATGTGACCTCCTGTGTCCTTGAAGTATCTGGAAGACCTTCTTTGTTCTTAAAGCATACAATGTCCCCTTCAACTGCACCGTCAAGTGGCAATCCTTCCCGTATTCGCCTGCAAAGGGTTCTGTTAAAAATGTATGACTGGTATGCATGAACGAACATCTTGAGAATGTTTCTGGAAAGCAGGGCAAATGATCCTACAAAATCCTCAGGATTTGTCACCAGATGGTGCATCATTGTACGTTCATATCTGAGATTTAGTGGATAAATTTTAAGTCCTTCGCTATAATCCCGGCTGCATTGCACATAGTCCCGTGCAAGTTTAATCTCTTCCGGCTCATCTGGGAAAGATTTTGAGATATAGGTAACTGCAGCGTCTTCAAGATCGCCACGAACTATCGCTTCTCCCACAAGATGCGTGATTGGACGGATTGCACCGAACCGCTGTATTCCGAAGAAATTTGGAACTCCTCCCTTTTCTAGGATGTCATCCGTAATTTCCGTAAGTCTTGATTCCAGCTCATCGTCATTTAGATCAATATCACGGATGATGATCTTGAACTCGTTTCCAACAAGATCACCCAGTTCAACGGACCGGTTTGACCGTCCGATAACTCTGAGCTCAACATCCTTTAAATGGATCTTCTCAACCGCTTGCGGGGTCATATCATAGATTCCTATTTTTTGGATGGTAAGCGCACGTTTATCTTTGGTCCCAGCAAAACCTATACGCTTCTGGCTAATCCCCAGTTTCCTTGAGATATCTCTTATGACATGGTGCATATCCCAGTTACGTTTTGTAAGTTCAAGGATCAAATATTTGCCGCTTTCACCTTCTCCACGGTTTGTGATCTCCTTCACAATGAAATCATCGATTTCCTGCCGTAATGTTCCCCCGATTCCTTCAGTATCTGTAAAATAAAGGTCAATACCTATCTGTTTTTCTATGGACGGAACTTCCATAAATGTCAACTCCTCATTTGTCTGGAAATATATCAATTGTTGTTACAGTCGTGGTATCTATATATGTCCATCCATCTGTTGTGGGTGCAGTGCCGCTTGGCAGATCTCCTGCATAAAGACTTGAGGTTGGGTCAAGCATAAGCCATGACCCGTACTTATCGGTTGTATAGTGTACAGGAACTGATCCGTAGTATTTACCTATCGCTTCTACGATTTTATTAATATGGTCAGGATCATTTCCAATATACACTGCCATAAAGGCATGTGTGTCTGTAAGGTATATCCTTGTCGTACCCCCAATGGCTTCGATGAGCGATGATAATAGGATCGAATAGTCGTCGCAATCCCCTGCACCGATATTCAAGGTTTCGTTCGGTAGTGCCCAATAATCGGTTCCCCTTGGATCGCTGATATACTGAATATTTTCTTTTGTGTAGTCAAAGAGGGCACAGACCTGATATATATTGTACTTGCCGGGATAGGTTTTTGCGGCATTTGCCGCGATCTCTCGGACTTCTTTATTTGATGAATCCACCTTTATATTTGTGATTTCAACAACATGCGGTATGTTGGATAAATACTCAGTTTTCTCTTTTGCACGTATTGGGAGAACATCTACCGTAAATTCATCGAAGAACTGGGTTTGATAGTCATACCACTTGCTCGATTTGGTTTTTGCAAGAAGTGATAAACCGAGTTGCAGGCTTACATCCTTTTTACCTTTTGGTATCTCGATACTGATCATGCCGATGACTATCTCTTCTTCAGTAGGGATGGTAATGCCTGTATTCTGATTGATCCATTTGTCTTCATCTGAAAATTTTATTCCGTATCGTGAGATGAATATCGGTGTGTCACCCGTATTTTCAACTAATATTTTTACCACACCTGTGCTTCCTTCATAAAATGTTGTATGCTGGTAATGGCTTGATATTTGAAAACCGGGTTGTGTACGTGAAGTAGCTTCAGGGACATCTTCAAATATTTTTGGGGATCCAGAGGGTGCCTCTGGGATTGTCAGTCTAGAAACATCCAGATTATAAAGGTCGTTTTTTGTAGATGCGTTAGGTATTGAATCAATATGTTGTTTCATGTCGTTAAGAGGTTCAGATAGGCAACCAGAAATAAACAATGAAATTAGAATCATCGTAAATATTGACAGTATTTTTAATGCAGATGCTAAATCTTTCATAATTCTCGTTGCAAGGATATCACCCATTTCAATGAGTGGATTAATTGAACTATTTCACCTCTTATTATTGATTTTAAACTATTTTAAATATTATTGAATACCTATTATGATGTGGTGTGATTGTGAGAAAGACAGTGTTACTCAACTGTTTAACTTTGACGGTCAGGAAACAGGATATCACTGATATTTTCTTCTCTGAGTATCTACGTACTCTCAATTTCACATTTAAGTGCCTCTTCAAAGCAAGTTCTTATACAAATCTACACTAGCTGACGTAGTAAAACATCCTCAAGGCCTCTTTCCTTCCCTCCGATGTTATCCAGAAAGCATGCAAGTATGTATGGGCTAAAAGGAAGACCATCAAAGATGGATTCAAGAAATGTTCCATAAGGCTCAATAGCAGGCAGTTCAGCTTCTTTGAGATAGATGACGAAACTCCATTTTTCAAGATTACTGATTCTCCCAGTTTACTAGGGCAAAAATATATATAAAAATAATTTTACTCCAAATGAGAAGTTTCTAATAAATACTGTGCATATTTTCAGTACCCCGATGGAAAGCCACTCATTTAATGGGTGATAGGTTATAATAGTTTCAGGTTTCCTGTAATCTTATCAAGCTCCTCTGATTTTGCGGGTCCAATTCCAAGTACAGTTACTGTGCCAGGAGGTATCTCAGTAAGTCCTGCATCAGTGATTAATGCGGTCGGAAGATCATGGCGCCTTGCAACTTCCTTCAGCTCAAAGAGGTCACGTAAGGTAGACACTCTCAAAACAACTTTTTTTTGACCCCCACTTTTCCATTCTTCAAGTGCAGATCTGCTTGCCCATTCGGAAGCAGAGACGGCTGCATGGGCAACCTGAACCGCAAGTTTTCCCTTTGATAGTTTCAGGTCATCACGTATCACAATGCATTGTTTATATTCGGTCATTTTTCAGGTCCTTGATGTAATATAGTCGATTATGTGTTCAGCAGCATTTATACCCCAGGCTTTATAGACCCCTTCTCCCGATGGCGTACCATTGACCTCCAATATCGTTGCATCATCCGGACCTTCGATGATGTCCACACCTGCAAAGACCGTACCAATAGTTTCAGCGGCTTTTATGCACAACTCTTCCAGTTCGGATGATAGTACGCATCGACCAGCAGTCCCTCCTTGACTGATATTGTTGATCCATGACCCCTTCGGTGCTGTACGGTATATAGCTCCGATAACATTCCCGTTGACCACAAATGCACGTATATCACGCCCCGGATTTGTGATAAATTTCTGGATATATAGCATTCCCCTTTCACGGATCATGTCATTGATCAGTTTTTCAATCGATGTTGTAGTTTCTCTCTTATCGGACCAGCAGGCAGTGCCATCTTTGATTCTCAAGATGCCGATGCCCTTGTACCCGAAGACAGGTTTTATGATGGCATCGCCAAATTCTGCTATTGAGTTGAGTGCATCTCCTGTGCTTTGTACAGCTTCTGTTCTCGGGATCGGCAGGTCTGCCTTTGCAAGAAGACAGGTTGAATAGTATTTGTTCGCAGCGTTCTGGATAGCTTCTGGGGTATTAACCACCATCACCCCTTCCTTTGCAAGCTGGCGTAAAACATCAAAACGAAAAGAAACGCCATCAAATACGCCTGCACCAACATCACGGACAATGAGTGCATCAAGTTCGGAAAGGTCTGTGCCGTTTGCACTGTAACTGACACCTAGATGTATTGTAGCGGCTGCGTTCTTAAGGTTTATTACAGAAGGTTCTATCTTTTTCTGTCGTGTAGACTCAATAAGTGCTTTTGCGGTCCAATCTTTGGAGTCGTTTATGGCGATACCTATTTTTTTCATTGAATTGCCCTTTTATCTTTATTATACATAAATTATGATGTAATTCGTTCTGTTAATATGATTTTTGTGTGCATTCTGGCTGCAATTTTCGTGCTAATATTTCAAAACTCCAAAAAAAGATTTTATACTGGTAAAATATTCGAGAGAATTTTTGAAAGATTTATAATGTTAATCTTAGTGTTTTCACAGAAATGATAGAAAAACATTTATATGATTGCTAAATAGAAAACGTTATGTTTATTTTAACATAACGCTCTATTGACCTTGAAATTGCTTCAAAATTGGGTAAGAGGAAATGGATATGGAAAAAAGTAATAAAATAATTATATTCTTGATAGTTGCCCTCGGAATAGTATTAATGGCAACGACAATTTCCCTTTCTGAAGAACAGGAAACTACTACCATAACAGTATCTTCTGCTTCAAGTCTTACAGATGCATTTACTGATTTAGCTACCCAGTTTGAGGCAGAAAATCCTGAAATAGATTTAAACCTCAACTTTGCAGGTTCTGGAACATTACGAATGCAAATAGAATCAGGTGCACCTATTGATGTTTTTGCTTCTGCTTCCCAGAAACATGTAGACTTACTAAGCGATGGAAAATTAATCGATGAGAACTCAAGAAAGGACTTTGCCCAAAATTCATTGATACTCATAGTTCCTATTGATAGCCAGTTAAATATCACAAATCTCCAAGATCTTGTAAATCCAAAAGTTGAAAGGATATCTATTGGAGACCCTGAGACTGCACCTGTGGGTAATTACGCAAAGCTATCTATTGCAGAAGCTGGTCTTTGGGATCTATTGAAAAATAAACTTGTATATGGTGAAAATGTCAAACAGGTACTTGTATACGTGGAAAGAAACGAAGTAGATGCAGGTTTTGTATATATGACTGATACATATACAGCACAACCTGAAACAATCAAAATTGTAACAACTGTGCCTGTTAGTATTCCTATTAGTTATCCCATTGCTATAATCGCTTCTTCTGAACATAAAGAAGAATCACAGAAATTCGTTGATTTTGTAACAGGTGAAAAAGGAAAGTCAATATTGGAATCATATGGGTTCACAACATAATGGAATGGATATTGATGCTAGAACAAGTATGGTTTCCCATCTCAATCACGCTTTGGATTGCCATAATATCATCCATAAGCGTGCTTTTTATTGGTGTCATTATATCTTATGTATTTGCAAGG
The DNA here is from genome assembly GCA_016926455.1 of Methanosarcinaceae archaeon. Lineage (GTDB taxonomy): Archaea > Halobacteriota > Methanosarcinia > Methanosarcinales > Methanosarcinaceae > JAFGQV01. The sequence goes on from JAFGOO010000153.1 coordinate 8,142, forward strand.
CGGGATTTTCGAGGTAAGTGGCTTGCAGAAGTGCTTATTACACTTCCTCTTGTCCTTCCTCCTACGGTGATGGGTTATCTTTTAATTATTCTGCTGGGTAAAAATGGATTCATTGGAAATCTGATTTTTGCACTTACTGAAACAAGAATACTTTTTACATGGCAAGCAGCCGTCATTGCAGCTTTTGTAGTTTCCCTGCCCTTGATGGTAAAAACCACTACTGCAGCAATTGAAGCAGTAGATCAGGAACTTGAATACGCTGCATATACTCTAGGAAGACGCGAACTAGAAACGGTCTTGTTTATAACATTACCCCTTGCAAAGAAAGGAATATTGGCAGGGTTTATACTAAGTTTTGCAAGGGCTGTTGGGGAATTTGGGGCAACTCTTATGATAGCAGGTAATATTCCTGGTAAAACGAATACAATGTCTATTTCGATTTATAGTGCTTATCAAGCCGGAAATAATGAACTTGCAAATGTACTTGTCTTAATTCTGGTTCTGGTATCATTGTTATCCATTGCTCTTACTGGAAAATTTGTCAACAATATGAAATATGGGGTTTAGCTATGGGTATTGAAGTGGATTTTAAAACATGTTATTATGAAAAGAAAAAAAATAGCAAAAACAAAAAGAACATTTTTACACTTAATGCTAAATTCCAAGCACAAAATGAACTTGTAGTGCTTTTTGGTCCATCTGGATCGGGAAAAACCACACTATTGAGATGTGTCTCTGGACTTATGGACCCTGGTGACGGAAAAATAATAGTTAACAATAAATTATATTACGATACTGACAAAAAAATAAATCTGCCTGTACAGGATCGTAAACTTGGATACGTTTTTCAAAATTATGCTCTTTTCCCCCACATGAATGTAAGGAAAAATATTGAATATGGACTCAAAGGTTGGGATAAAGAAGCAAAGGAAGAGAAGGTTTGTAAAATGCTAAAACTTATGGATATCTATGAGTTAGAAAATCGTTATCCATCAGAGTTGTCTGGGGGACAAAGCCAGAGGGTTTCTTTAGCAAGGGCACTTGCTCCAGAACCTGATATTTTATTGTTGGATGAACCTTTCTCTGCTCTTGATATGGTAATACGGATTAAACTTCGAGAGAAGATAAAAGAAATACAAAGAGAGCTTCAGATACCAATACTATTCATAACTCATAATCCTGAAGAAGCTTTCACTTTAGCAGATAGAATCGTAGTACTTCATAAAGGTGAAGTCAAACAATCAGGTACACCAGAAGAAGTTTTCCACAATCCAAAAAGCAGTTATGTAGCTGAATTGCTAGGTTTATTCAATATCTTTGATGATACAATTGTTGAAAACTATAATGATCAATCTAAAAACTCTATACTAATGAGTGGAAATATGCAAATTTCAACGCGCGACATTAGCCTGAAATCCAATGATAGAGTTTCATTGGGAATTCGACCAGAGAATATCTATATTTCAAATTGTCGGGTTGAGAATAGAGACAAAATCTGTTCTTTGGATATGTCAAAGTATAATTAATACTCAATTTTGATAGCCAAAAATAATGTATGATAGCGTCCTATATCTACGGTGACTGTTCCCTCAATTAAATTTCGTGGGCTTCTATGGATTTAATACCGACAGATTGCAATCCCAATCTGAGAATGTGATAGCTGCATTGTGGTCCCTGTCCATAACAAAACCACAGCTACTACATTCATGTGTTCTGTTCGATAATTTCTTTTCAACGAGCAGATCACATCTTGAGCATATTTTAGAAGTATTTGCTGGATTAACCAATACAACAGTAGTACCAGCACTTTCAGCCTTGTACGTTGTTGAAGTGATCAATTTGTTCCATGCAGCATCTGATATGCTCTTTGCAAGACAATGATTTTTGAGCATCCTTTTAATGTTCAAATCCTGAAGAGTTTATGAAAACACTTTTTTGTATTTGGAATTTTCTTTCTTCGATTGTGCAAGTAGTTTGAAACCATTGAGAAAAATAAGTAATTCAAATGAACATTGATAAGCTACCATTTTTTTAACTTGTAAGCCGAGAAGTCCCCTTTCGTAAGATGGGGTATGAGAGGCGTAATATCCCAAAACAACATTAGTATGTTCTATATTTTATACAAAAAATATGTATATATATTGTTAAAACATAATTTCTACTAATGCTTAAAGCCTACAAATACCGTTTATATCCCAAC
>JAFGOO010000018.1 GCA_016926455.1 Methanosarcinaceae archaeon
AACACATGAATGTAGTAGCTGTGGTCTTGTTATGGACAGGGACCACAATGCAGCTATCAACATTCTCAGATTGGGATTGCAATCTGTAGGTATTAAATCCGTAGAATCCCACGTATTTTAATCGTGGGAGCAGTCACATCAATTCATATGCTTTTGGAAATAATCATTACTTACATAAAGATATAAATCATTGATTTTAGCGTTCATCTTCGATATATACGATATGGAAATTGTGAAGAATCATCATTATTAAAAAGGGGTAGACTTTTAAGTGAAAATGTTAATTGGATTTTCTTTTAAAATGGAACAATAGAGCTGTTCAAAATGTCGCTTCAGGGTGGAAGTGTATGATAGTTGTTGATGGATGATGAAAAGTATTTACATAATCAGTACTATAATAGTACTATAATACTCCTAGATTCTCTTCAAAGTGGGGCTTGGTCAGAATGAACACCAGAACAGTGGCAATCATAACACTTCTAATTGCTGTTTCTTTGTGTAACGGATGTGTTGAACAGACATCTGAAAAGCAATTAGGTCCGGAAAATTTCGTGGTCATAGTCAGCATCCTACCTCAGGTCGATTTTGTAGAGCATGTGGGCGGAGATACTGTTAAGGTCATAGAAATGATTCCACCAGGTGCAAACCCTGCCACCTATGAGCCCACAGCAAGCCAGCTAAAAATGGTAAGCAGTGCAAGAATGTATGCCAAAGTAGGGTCCGGTCTCCCCTTTGAGGATGTATGGTTGGATAAGATAAGGTCCGTAAACCCCGAAATGCTGATCGTCGATACCTCGAAGGGTGTTGATTTAATACCCGGTGATCCGCATATATGGCTATCTCCCCGCTGTGCCATGGTACAGGTAGAGAACATCTACAGGGGTTTAGTTAAGGTGGATCCGGAAAATGAGAGACATTATTACCAGAACAAAGAGCAGTACCTGCAAGATCTTGAGGAACTGGATGCAGGGATTAATGAATCACTATCAGTTTTCAGTGACCGTACGTTCATGGTTTTTCATCCTTCGTGGGGCTATTATGCACGGAACTACAACCTGAAAATGATAGCTTTTGAAAGTGAAGGCAAGGAGCCAAGTCTAAGTGATATGGAGTCTATTATCGAGATCGCTAAAGAAAAGAACATCCATTTTATCTTTGTACAACCCCAGTTTAGTACCAAAAGTGCAGAGGTAATTGCGAAGGATATCGGTTGCACTGTAATATTTTTAGACCCTCTAGCAAAGGACTATATTACAAACATGCTTGAAGTTACAGAGAATATAACGCAAAGCTTGGCATGAACATGAATCGTGAAGTTGTAGTTTTTAAGGACGTTTGGGTTTTTTATGATGGTTTGCCTATACTCAAAGGTATAAACCTTGTTGTAAAAGATTACGATTTTCTGGGCATCATTGGTCCAAACGGTGGAGGGAAAAGCACTCTACTCAAGGTCATTTTAGGATTGATAAAACCCACAAAAGGAGAGATAAAGGTATTTGGGAAAAATCCCCTATATAGTAGAAAGGATGTGGGATACGTCCCCCAATACAGTCTCTTCGACCCGAATTTCCCAATAACTGTCTGGGATGTTGTATTGATGGGGCGCATGGGACATACCGGATTACTCAAAAGGTACAATGAAATGGATAAAAAAGCTGCTCTTGATGCACTTAAAATTGTGGACATGGTTGAGTATAAGGATTGGCAGATTGGAAATCTGTCGGGTGGGCAGAAGCAGAGGGTTTTCATTGCAAGGGCAGTGACAGGTGACCCAAAATTGCTTCTTTTGGACGAACCCACCACAGGTATAGATACCCTCATGAGGGGCGAGTTCTATGAAATGTTAGAAAAACTTAAATCAAAGATGGCGATTGTTATGGTCTCTCACGATATCGGTGCGGTTTCGGTTTATGTGGATAAGATTGCCTGTCTGAACCACACCCTCTATTATCATAATTCAAAGGAACTGAAACCGGAGGATCTCGATGCCGCATACCAATGCCCTGTGGATTTGATTGCTCACGGTGTTCCGCATAGGGTATTAAAGACACATTAGAGGGCATTTTAAATGATGGAACTGCTTCACTACGAATTTGTTAGAAATGCCATTTCAGCAGGAATACTTGCCAGTATCGCATGTGGTATTATCGGAGTTTATGTGGTGGTAAAGCGAATTGTTTTTATCAGTGGTGGAATAGCTCACGCTTCTTTTGGAGGAATCGGGTTAGGATATTATTTGGATATCAATCCAATCTTTGGAGTACTGCCCTTTAGCATTGCTTCAGCATTAAGCATGGGTTTGGTGAGCAAAAGATCCAAAATACCGGAAGACACCGCGATTGGGATATTATGGGCATTAGGAATGTCTATAGGAATTATTTTTGTCAGTTTGACGCCGGGTTATGCTCCTGATCTGATGACGTACCTTTTTGGTAATATTCTTACAGTGCCGTTTTCTGATGTTTTTTTGATGCTATCCCTTGATGCGGTAATCATCCTTATGGTGTATTCGTTTTACAAGGAATTTCTTGCTTTGTGTTTCGATGAGGAATTCACTGAGGTGCTCGGTGTTCCTGCTGAACGCTTATATCTTGTACTCTTATGCCTGATCGCTCTTACAGTTGTTGTAATGATAAGGGTTGTGGGTATTATACTCGTAATTGCACTACTGACAATCCCGGCGGCTTTAAGCCGGCAGTTCACAGCAAATCTTAAAAAAATGATGATGCTTTCCATCCTATTCGGGGCAGTTTTTTGTAGTGGGGGGATATACCTCTCTTATATCTTTGACTTACCTTCCGGTGCTACAATTGTTCTGGTTATGTCATTAGTTTATTTGGTGCATTCATTAATAGAGGATATCGGAAGCAAGGAGCGGTTTGAATAATTTGGAGTAATAATATGGATAGAAATACAAAGGAAAAATCGTTTGAATTGAATGAAAGGGTTGAATCAGTTTTGTTAAGTATGGACTATAAGGTAGGGCAAAAAAAGAGGTTTACACCCGTCTATAAAAAAGAAAAGCAATCATTGTTAAGCAGACTTTCAAAGCCAAAAAACCCTTCATTTATCTATGAATGTGTCGCAAATGCTGAAAATGGTCAACCAGATTCATGTAAAATAACTGGGATGGAAGATCAAGAGATGGCATTCCTGACAGACATTGCAACTCAAATAAGTACCAAATGCAACATAAAAGTCAATTTAATACATGGAAACGAAGTCATAACATTTGGTATGGACGGCGAGATTGAAAAAAGAGAAATTGTTGGCAAAAAATATTACTAGTATATGGCATTATGGGTGCAAAGCATCAAGAATCATGGTTCATTCAACATTATTGAATTTAGATTCTGAGATTAGGATTACAATCTCTCCAGAATTCCGATAGGTTTCCTTCAATTCGGTTATGGGAGTCGTCACATAATTATTTAAAGAGAGGGTTATCTGGCTCTGTAGAAATCCTTGATATTTGGGCATAAATGGAAGTTAACAATAATTCATAAAGTACTTGATGTTATTGAATATATTTGCTA
>JAFGOO010000154.1 GCA_016926455.1 Methanosarcinaceae archaeon
ACCTTCGGAACGAGGGGAAGGGCTTGTGGACTTGTGAACGATGGTTCAAAGAATGAAGCAAGAAGCTCCATGCGTAAGCGTGGAGTACTTCACTGTATTCTGAAAACCTTCTCTAGATACTGATTTCATTGCTTAAAATTTTAATGATAATATTTAAATAGAATAGGTACTTAGTTATGCCAAACCGCTTGCGGCAGTCTATTGAGTTTATGTAAATACGACTAGATTATCAATATACTATTATGGAGGAAAATAAGTATGGAATATTATTCCGGATTATCTGGTGAGGCAATATCATTTGGTATGATGATGATTATATCCTTTATCGCTCTTGGAATATTTGCTCACGGAATGATTATAAACATGAATAAATGGGGTTTCGGCGCAACAGGATACGGAGGACGCCAATCAAAAGGTAGTTTTATTGTTTTCCTGAAGACGTTTATTTCTTATCTGCGTAAAGAAGGTGTGCATCACGGTCAGCCTATTTTAACAACTCTTGTGCTTGATATTCTTTTACAAAGACGAATCTTAAGGCGGAATCCACTGAGATGGTTTATGCATATCACTATCTTTGTTGGCTGGATGACGCTGTTCGTACTTTCATTCACGATGTTCTTCTTTGAGATTCTTCACCTTGTGGGTTTTGAAATATTAGATCCGGCATCTCTCAGGGAGATGTTGGCATATCCAAACACGGTATTTAGTTACATTCTTCTTGTCGGAGTAGTAATCGCAGTTTTCAGAAGATTGTTCATAACAGATGTTCGAGAAAGCACAATTGCCTATGACTCAATTCTTCTGTTAGGACTTGTCATTGTTGTTGTTACTGGATTTGTCTCGGAAGGGATTCGAACCGGTGGATTCTGGGGATTCGGTATTGAGAACCCGGCGGCACCGCCAGCAGCGTTCTTCCATGTGATTGTGTCACTCTTCTTCTGTATTGCATATATCCCTTACAGCAAGTACATCCATGTGATAGCTACACCACTTACAATCTTGGCAAACAAGGGAGGAGAATAAATGGCAAAAGGAACACCTTCTATTACATGTGATAACTTAACAGCAGTACAGCTCATGGAACTGGATGCATGTACTCGGTGTGGAGAGTGCGTAAAATGGTGTCCGACATATGATGCTTCAGGACAGGAACCGGGACTTGCCCCAAGGGATAAAATCCTTAGATGGAGAGAGTTCATGAACAAGTCCTATGGGTTAAGAGCACGTCTTTTCGGCCCCAAAGAAATTTCTGATGAGGAGATTGACCTATTTAAAACAGATGTATATAGCTGTACAACCTGTGGTATGTGCGGTACAGTTTGTGAGTCAGGCATCAATACAATTGAATTATGGGAATGCATGCGTGCAAACCTTGTAGAGCGTGGCAATGGTCCTTATGGCAAACAGAACATGTTCTTAAAGCTTATTACGGAATATCATAACCCTTACATGATGGACCCCAAAGCACGGCTTGACTGGGTACCGCCAGATGTTACCATCGCAGACAAGGCAGAGTATCTCTACTTTGGAGGATGTACTGCAGAGTACAGGCAGAAAAAACTTGCATTTGCAACTGCCCGTGTTCTTAACAAACTTGGTATTGATTTTTGTATGCTTGGTGAAGATGAATGGTGTTGCTGTTCTGCACTTATTAGGACGGGACAGCATGAAAAAGAAGAGATTGCCAGAAGGGCTGCAAGGGCAAACGTTGAAGCTATCAAGAAGACAGGTGCAACCAAAATATTGTACGCCTGTGCAGGTTGCTACCGTACTTCAATAGTGGATTGGCCAAGGTTGCTCGGAGAAGAATTGCCTTTTGAGATTATACATATTGCTGAATTCCTTGAAGACTTGATCAAGCAAGATAAAATCAAATGGGAGGCATCCGTTGACAAGACTGTAACCTACCACGACCCTTGTCACCTTGGACGTCATGTAGGTATTTATGATCCTCCACGTTATGTGCTTGATAACATTCCAGGTGTGAAGTTTATTGAAATGGACAGGATTAAAGAAAACCAACGTTGCTGCGGAGCAGGTGGTGGAGTTAAAGCAGGAATTCCTGATCTTGCACTTGGTGTTGCAGAAACACGTGTTCAGGATGCTCTTAAAAAGAATCCGGATATCCTTTCAAGTGCTTGTCCATTCTGTAAGCGAAACCTCTCAGATGGCAGGGATTCGCTTGGTGCTAAGGAACTTGAAGTTGAGGATATCATCGTTTTGGTTGCGGAAGCTCTTGGAATACCACTCGATGATTGTGTGGAAACATAATTTTCCACCTTCTTTTTCTTTTTTTTGTATTTTTAATTATTACTTTTTTTTCTAGCTATGGTTAATATTAAATATACACATAACAGTCTCTTGACCAATGTCAATCAATTATGAATTACTTGGCATGTTGTTTGTCTATTTGGTGGTTGCCGTTTTTCTGTTAACGCTGTTGACATTAATTCTCGGTGCATATAGTTTTAAAAAACAAAAAATATTATTTCCTAATTTTACCCTTTTCATTCTGTATCTATTTTATTCTCCTGCTAAATGGATATGCAGGGTTTTTTCGATCCGCGAGGAACTTGTTGATGAAATCCTTATCGAATTAAGAAATGCTGTGATGCTTGAGAATTTCAAACTCAGTGGAGAGCGGCGGGCAGTGATACTACCACAGTGTATGCGACATCCAATGTGTAAGGCACGGTGCGACCCGATAATCGGGTATGAGTGCAAGAATTGCGGATTGTGCGATATTGGACATATTGTTGAGGCTGCAGAGAAATACAATTTCAAGGTGTTTGTGGTGCCTGGTGACAGTTTTGTCAGGAAGATAATAAAATCCTATAGACCGAGTGCGTGTATTGGTGTTGCATGCTATACTGAACTAACAGAATCCATGCAGGAAGTCTCAAAACTGGTTCCTGTACAGGGAGTGTGTCTGTTAAAAGATGGATGCTACAATACAAAGGTGGATGTTGATGAAGTGATTAGAAAGATGGAGATGTGTCATGTATAACCTAATCGGGGTTGTGCTGTTCGTTATTATAGTTGTGTCTCTTATACTGGTATTACTGGCTCTGCTTTTGAGCCGTATGAGCCTTAACCGTCATGTCTGGCTTGCGGGTTTTTCTGCTGATGTCTTAGATTTTTTCTACCTTCCCATTAAAGCGGTGTTCCATAAGTGTGCTGATAGCCGGACACTTGATAGATGGATGGTGTCACTGAAGAACATGGCACAAAAATCTAATTTTGTAAGAACTCAGAACCGTATTCTTCTTGCCCCTCACTGTATGCGTTCTCTTGAATGCCCGGCGTCGTCGACACGGTTCGGGATAGAGTGTATATCATGCGGGAAATGCATCTTTTCAAGGATGAAAGAGGATGCAGAGATGTTTGGCTATAAACTATATATCGTTGCAGGTTCGTCGTACATCCGTCATATTGTTAAAAAAGAATCTGCAGATGGTGCACTTCTTGTGGCATGCCATTATGAGCTGAACAAGGTCATGCGCTCATTGAAGAGTAAAAATATCGTGACATACGGTGTTCCCCTTTTGAATGATGGATGCTATGCTACAGAGGTGGATTACGACAACTTGATACTTACGATGAAAGAATTAAGCGAGTGAGGAGAATAAGCTCCCTTCTGTTACTGCAAATATCCCGGTTTTTTTCTGACGGGGAGGGCTAATAAGCGTTTGCAGTGACGGCATTCGGCTAAGCGTCAATTATTGCAGGCGCGATCTAAACTACCGCAGATTCCCGCCCCGACTTGCACCCACGTGGTTTCGCCGTTCCATCCACATCCATGCGACCTCAGCCTTATCGGCATCATAGCATTAACATGGGGTGGTATCGTTTCTGTGCCAGCATGCAGCAAGCTGCACGAGTTGTCAACCAACTGCCCGGACTCTCGCCCGGCGCCCTTTACAGGCGCTCGTGTGTTTAGATGGTGGGGAGACTTTCCTCAGGCCATGCGACCCGGCAGCCGTCCTTCCTCTCTCGCGATGGGGTATGTGATGGGAATTGGATATAAAGGTGACGATGATGGGGTATTTGTGGGAGCTTTTTTTGATACTTCGAATTCATTACGAGATTCATTGAAAACGCTATTAAAAAATGGGATTTGGGAAAGGTTATTAAGGGAGTATTTTATTGTTATCAAATTAATCAGTAAATAATATTGTTGTAGTCGTCTATGACTATTTGTAGGGCATGATATTATTGCTGTTTCATATCTAGGCGGTTTATTAAGCTGTGTCTATATAAAAGCAAGAATTAAGAAGGAATCATCTATGATACCTAGAAAAGCATTTATGGTAAAAGGAGTCGGA
>JAFGOO010000155.1 GCA_016926455.1 Methanosarcinaceae archaeon
TAAGATCCTTGACATTGGTTGCGGTGTGGGTATGCAAACAATACATCTTGCGAAGATCTGCAACGACTGTCACATCACTGCAACTGACATTTACCAGCCTTATCTGGATAAACTGATGGAAAATGCAGTTAAAGAAGGATTTGATGACAGGATTACCACGGTTTGTGCTTCCATGGATGATCTGCCTTTTGAAGCAGGAGAATTCGACATCATCTGGTCAGAGGGCTCTATCTTTGTCATTGGTTTTGAAAAAGGACTTAGATACTGGAAACAGTTTCTGAAAGATGAGGGTTATATAGCACTGACAGAATGCACATGGTTCACGGATGAACCTTCTTCGAAAGTGCTTCAATTCTGGCAGGAATGTTATCCTGATATCAAGAGCATACATGACACTGAAAAAGTTATCATGGCAGTAGGATATGATCTCATTGACCGCTTTAAACTGCCAGTTTCTACCTGGTACGATTTTTACTCCCATCTAGAAAAAAGACTTGATGACATCAGTGATAAATATAAAGGAAATACCGATTCAGAAACGATACTTAGTTTTAACAGAAAAGAGATAAAAATCTTCAGAGAATACCCAGATGAATATGGTTATACGTTCTTCATTTTACAGAAAAACACAAATAAATGATCTGTTACTGATGAACAAGTGAACTACTACACGCTTACGCATGAAGCTTCTTGCTTCATTCTTTGAACCTTTGTTCACAAGTGGCGAACCCTCTAAAACAATTGATCAGGTTGGAAATGAACAAAATAGAAAAAGCTGCGGTATATATATCCTGTTTTTTGCTTCTATCGATTATTGTTACTATCCTATTCATGAACCTACACCCGGCTTTCGGCGGGACTACAACAACAGAACAAAAAGAAACTTATGAACAATTGGATAATTATGTCGATGGAAACTTTATTAATGATGTACCAACAAGGAGGGCATTCGAAGATCCTTCAGATACTACATCGACAACCAACACTTCTGCTTCTGAAGTTAAAGACCGCAATCCTGTAAGCCCAATTCCTGTTTCTACTATTGACTGGAACAAAATAAACAGTGGAAACGATAGTTTGACATGGTTCGGGCACTCTGCATTTCTGCTTAGCGTAGATAACAAACAATTATTGATAGACCCTATGTTGAGTCCTGCTGTCTCACCGCTCTCATTTATGGGAAGAAACAGATATGAATACAGTGAAGATATCATGCTGCATCTCATTGATGAAATGCCGCCTATTGATGCAGTTTTTATTACACATGACCATTATGATCACCTGGATTACCAATCCATTGTAAAGTTAAATAGCAAAGTATCGCATTTCTTTGTCCCCCTTGGATGTAGTGCTCATCTGATCCGGTGGGATATTCCGAAAGAAAAAATTACGGAACTCAACTGGTGGGAAGAAATGGAGTATCAGGGTTTGACTGTTGCTTTGACGCCATCCAGGCACAGCTCAGGAAGAACTCCATTCAATATCGATACCACACTATGGGGAGGATGGGTTATTCTGGGAAACAGGACCCGGATATATAACAGTGGAGACAGCGGATACGGTCCACATTTCAAGCAAATCGGAGACAAATACGGACCTTTTGATATAACCCTGATCGAAGGTGCCCAATATGACCGCAATTGGCCGGATATGCATATGGTACCGGAACAAGCTATCCAAGCTAATCTGGATGCAGGTGGTAAGACAATGATGCTGATGCATTGGGGAGCATTTACATTGGCTAATCATGCCTGGAATGAACCAATAGAAAGGGCATTAAAAGAGGCAAAAATAAGAGAAGTGAATATAATCGCTCCAATGATCGGTGAAACAGTCCTGTTAGATTCAGACCTACAAACGCCTCCAACTTCATGGTGGGATTTCTGATCCATAGGCGCAACTGACTACTCCCAAGACTAAAGTCGTTGGGTTCTTTTATTGAACCCAAAAGGAGTCTTATCCTCTAATGAGTTTAACTTGTAAAACGAGAAGTCCCCTTTCGTAAGGTTGGGGGTGAGAGGCGTAATATCCCAACACAACATTAGTATGTTCTCTACTTTATAAAAAATATATGTTATTAAAATATAATGTCTACTAATGCTTAAAGCCTACAAATACCGTTTATATCCCAACAAAGAACAACAATAGCTTTTTATGAAACATATCGCTGAGTGTAGGTTTACCTATAATTGGGCTTTAGAAAACAAAATAAGAGCCTATGAAACGGAAAAAAAGAATCTATCCAGGTTAAATTTGCAAGAAATGTTAGTTCATGACTTGAAAGTGACTAACGAATGGTTCAAAGAATGAAGCAAGAAGCTCAATGCGTAAGCGTGGAGTAGTTCACATCCGTACAAGCTCACGAACTTTAGTCGTGTGAGTAGTCAGTTACTTTCACAATGCATACTCAATGCTTATTAAGAAATAATTAGATGTAAAATCATATGGAACTATCCTTTAATAGTGGTACAATTGTAATTCGTGGAGACGTCAGGGTCCCAAACTCTACATGGGATGAACGTTCAAAAACCTTCAGGGCAATGGGTTTGTACTACCGGAATATCATCGATTATCTTAAAAATTCAGGTATAACTTATACGGATAATGTTCTTGACTTTCTACCGTGTCCTGAACTTCAGAGCACAATTACATTAAGAGAATATCAAAAAAAGTCTCTTGATGCATGGATTCTGAATAACAAAAGTGGTGTAATCGTATTACCAACCGGGAGTGGTAAAACAGTTATAGGGGTCAAAGCAATTTCCTTACTGAACATCCCAACAATAGTGATTGTTCCAACTCTTGATCTGCTTGCCCAGTGGCGTTCCAAACTAGAGAAGGAGTTCAAAGTTGATGTGGGAATTATTGGTGGTGGAAAGCAGGAGGTAAAAGCCTTAACTGTATCTACATATGACTCAGCATATATCCATGCTCCCAGGTTGGGGAACAAATTCGGCTTTGTCATTTTTGATGAAGTGCATCATCTTCCTGCCGAGGGCTACAAGCAAATAGCTGAGATGTTTGCTTCGCCTTTCAGGATGGGTCTAACGGCTACATATGAAAGAGAAGACGGAGCTCATAGTGAGATTGACCGGCTTGTTGGTGGAAAGGTATTTGAGAAAAAAGTAAAAGAGCTTACAGGAAAGTATTTATCTCCTTTTAAACTTCAAAAGATCGTGGTTGCACTAACTGAGAAGGAGCAGTTAGAATACGATCATAATCAGGAAATTTTTGTAGACTATCTCCGAAAAAGTAACATCGTGATCAGGACCCCATCGGATTTCCAGAAGATTGTTATCAGAAGTGGAAGAGACCCCAATGCAAGGAAAGCACTTCTTGCAAGAAATAAAGCAAGGAACATCGCCTTGAACAGCGTATCCAAGATAGAAAAATTCAGGGAAATCCTAAAAAAGCATAAGGATAGCAGGTTATTCATTTTTACCGAGCATAACAGTCTTGTCCATAAGATATCAAAGGAATTCCTGATACCAGCCATAACATATAAGACTCCAAGCAAGGAAAGGAGTGAAATCCTTGATAGGTTTAGGTCGGGTGTATATAGGGCAGTTGTTACATCGAAGGTTCTAGACGAAGGAATAGATATTCCTGAAGCAGATGTCGGGGTAATCCTGAGTGGAACAGGTAGTGTAAGAGCTTTTATTCAACGTTTAGGAAGAATACTTAGAATGAAGGAAGGAAAGGAAGCTGTCCTGTATGAGATAGTATCGGCAGAGACAAGTGAGATCAACACAGCAAGAAGAAGAAATAAAGCTCTGAGGTAGAAAATAATGCTTACCAGTGATCTTCTTGTTACAAAAAGCTACAAGGGAAAGATTGAACCAGTTTATGCTAGTCTTAACCTTGAGAATCTTGAGATTTCAGGCTCTTTAATAGACCTGTTCCAGAAACATGTCGGAAAAACATATAGTCAACTCTCCGAAGAAATCGAAAGTATCGAAGAGGTCGACTACCGTTTGATAAGGGGATTATCTCAAATACTAAAGAGAAGATGCGTTATTGAGATGATGTCGATCATAGAGCCATCAATTGCCAGAAAAATGGTTTTTGAGGAGGGTAATGGTGCCGTTTTCGATATGAAAGAAAGAAATGAAGTCATTGGTAGGGTTGCTGGAAAATTGTCTGTTAAACCTGATGAACTGGAAAAGGCTCTATGGGCAGACATGGAAGAAAATATGATAATTAAAGAATTCAAGACAATAACTCCTGAAAATCTGCTCATGCAATATAACCTATCACTGACACAGACTCTTCTTTTTAGGGCAACGGGTATGGAAATTCAAATTGAGGATAATTTTCAAGAGGTCTTCTGGAAAATTAAACGGTTTGGATTGATGTATTTCATTGAGAATGATAGGATATACATTGATGGAGCTGTTTCCTTGTTCAAGATGACCGAAAGATACGGTACGTCCTTGGCAAAACTGCTGCCAACTATTATTAAGTGCAATAAATGGAGCTTAAAAGCGAGCATCTTGAAAAAAACAATGCGAGGAAAGCGGATCTATGATTTCACTCTGGATGATACTAAGGCAGTCTTCGATATTGAACCAGATTCTAAGCTGGAAAAATTTGACAGTGTCATTGAAAAGGAATTTTTTTCACACAATTTCAACGGCTGGCTTGTCAGGAGAGAAACAACAGTATTGAAAGCAGGCCAATATGCCTTTATTCCTGATTTTTCCTTCGAGAAAAATAGAAAGGTGATATACGTTGAAATAATCGGTTTCTGGACACCTGGATATCTAAAGAAAAAGATTCAAAAGATCAATTTATTGAAGAAAAAAGTAAGAGAAGATATGGTACTTCTTGTGAATAAAAGTCTTGCTTGCTCTGGCTCAGAATTCAATACTGAGAATATAATTTTCTATGACAGGAAGATACCATATCTGGAGATTATCAAAATTTTGAGAAAATACGAAGAAGTACAAGTTATAGAGGATGTTGAAAGGCTTAAAAAGATTGAAATTGTCTTTGAGGGAAGCGTTGTAAATCTCGATGATATAGCTAAAAAATACGATGTCAGCCTCGATGCTTTGCTGAGTGTTATTAAGCACGATAACAATGGTTATTTACGGGTTGGAACCCAACTTATTGATGATCAAACCCTCAAAGCGGTTCAGGACGATCTGAACGACGTTAAAAAGTACAATGAAGCTTTTATTATTATCAATAATTATGGAATTAAAGGTCAACAGATATTTGATGTTCTTGGATACAAGGTAAAATGGAATGGACTTGACCCATATAATGCAGAAATCTTGAAACTCCCTTAGCAAGGGTTTGTTTTCCATTGGTTTCCTATCTCAAATGAACGGTAATTGTATGGGGAACGGAACATATTAAAAAAGAAAAACAAGAACGATGGTATTAAAAGTAATTATTTATGAGAATTTCGATAAATAGCCATTATTTCATTGAGTGGAGCAGTCACCATCCTAAGAAAACCTCTTGATTCGAAACAATTAAAACTAGAATACTAAATATGAGATGAGAACTTGAAATTATCAAAGGAAGATTCTGCCTTATTTTTTAGACTCTACTGGTCACTTCTGTATTATGTTAACCAAAAGTATCCTGTAATTAAGGGATTGAAAAAACCTGATCTTAGAGATTGGAACATAAACAAAATTCTTGAACTGGAAGAAACGTTCTATTCACATTTGGAACTAATCGATTCATTTATTATTGAAAATCCTTTTGAATTTGATCAGGAAGAACTTGAAATTGTCAACAGCTGGAAAAAAGCTGTTAAAGACCGTTTTATTATAATTTCCCATCAAAAAGATCATACAATATTTCTGCATAATGCAAAGATACCAAAAGCATATGGAGTTCTTGGACTATACGACGAAATCAAAGATATCACACCAAAACCTCCTATAATTGCTGGAACCATCCTTCTACCTTTCAAAAGAAAAATAATCCATTCTGGAATCATCAGAGTTGATTCTGAACCTGAACTTATGCCCCTTTTAAGAGATACAATTAGAAAAAACTTCCAACAAGCGCGAAAAAGATTTGGCATTATACTATCATTGGATAAACCAATTTATCTGGACGAAAATTTAGCAGATTTGATTGATAGCGAATTGGACATGAACTGGAATCAAATAGAATCAAATCTGCCTGAAATACCAACTAAACTATTGATGGAAATAATGGTTTCATTGGAACTTTATGTCAACAAAAAAGTTGTTATGGAGATTATAAAAAGAGATGATGCAGTTTTCTGGCTTCGAAAAATCATACAGGATGGACGATTCTGGTATCATAAATCTTACGGAGATGGTTGGGCTCCAATACATGCAATTCACATATTACCCATTATAAAAAGTAAAGACGCTTTAGAGCTCATGATGGACACGATCAGGTATCGCGGTGATGATCTCGGTGTCTGGCTGATTGAAAATGTACCAGGTCTTCTTGCTGCTTTTGGAGAGGATGCCTTAGAAGACCTGAAGTGTTTTTCATCTGACGAAACGTTGGATCCCTTTGTAAGAACTACAGCTACAACTGCTCTTGCATTTTTAGCGAGTAAAAACCCTTCTTACAAGGATAACATCAAAGAACATTTGATGGAATTGTTTAATAGCACTGATGAACCAACATTTGCAAGTCTTGTTGCAGATGATATAGCTTCCTTCCACGATCCTTCTGTAATACCGCAAATACGAATGGCTTTTGAAGAAAAACGTATTGATGAGTTATTTAAAACTGAGGAAGAACTAGAATCGATCATTGCAGGAGAACGGGATGATTCAGTATTTTCTGGATTTGAAGAAGATCCTCTAAACCATTTTTCAAGGGAGAATATAGAATATCTCCATCGTATTAATCAACCTGACCATGAAGAGGAGGATAACAAATGGTCTGATGAAGAAGAATATTTTGACTTTGAAACGGATGAAAAATCCATTAAGAAAAAGATAGGAAGAAACGATCCGTGTCCATGCGGTTCAGGAAAAAAATACAAGAAATGTTGCATGTACAAGGAAAAGTGACACACTAAACACAATTTAAGCTTGAGCGTTTCTAGCGTAACCAGTAATATTAGATTCGCAGTAGTTAAGATACGCGCACTGTCCAATTCGATTGAATATTACACATTTTGTACAATATTTTATTTTATTTTATCGGAGTAACCCATTTCTTCGACCGGGCACATATTTTAGATCATCCCACTCCACGATTTTTATTAATTTTTCCATCATGAAGATGTTATACGCCCACAGTTCCTACAGTATTGGAGTAGATTTGAGCCAATTAATTGCCACCTTAGTTGTGTTCGACATGTATTACAATATTTTATATCATTGTTTTTCATATTCCCACCTTATGTGAAGATTATTAGCGAATCAAACCAGACGGTACCAACTTTTGTCCAGTATTTGCAAACACTACAAAC
Organism: Methanosarcinaceae archaeon; assembly: GCA_016926455.1. Taxonomy (GTDB): domain Archaea; phylum Halobacteriota; class Methanosarcinia; order Methanosarcinales; family Methanosarcinaceae; genus JAFGQV01. The sequence continues at coordinate 7,427 of JAFGOO010000155.1, forward strand.
CTGAATACCATCACTATTTATTTCCAATTCAGATCTACATTTTGGGCATGACTTTAGAATCCCCATGTTTTTCGTCCCCATTTACATTTATTTCAACGTTAATAATACAAACAGTATTATTATTTTATTTGTATATAAATATTACTACATATATTGGAAATCGGTATTTACTATTCTAGTAGTGTCCCTATTTTGCTGTAAATTCATCAATTTCAACTAATAATTTTGTAATTATAAGTTTCTAATAAATAACTATAAATGTTAATAATTTCTTATAACTACTCATAAAGTCTAGAATAGGATGTGAAAAGAAATGACAGGACAAACAACTACCATTCCAACCACAAAGGCGGTTCGAGATAAACTGAAAAGTTATGGTCAAAAGGGAGAGACATATAGCGACATTCTTACGCGCTTGATGGATACGGTAGATAGGGAAGAATTTATGGATCGTATGTATCGGCGTTTGGAAGAAAAGGATCAGTTTGTCTCACTTGATGAGATTTCAAAGTGAGATACATGACTTATAGAGTAAATGTACACAAACATGCTGTGAAGTTTATGAATACACAGGGTATCGAAACAAAGAACAGACTTGTCGAAGGATTTAGAAAATTGGTTGATGATCCTTTTCACGGCGATGTTAAAAAATTAAAGGGTACTAAAGGGAGACAAGATTTGTATCGTCTCCGAATTGGAGATTATCGCGTTATTTTTGCAGTTGAAGAGGACGTTGTGTACATACTCGATATATTCAATCGTGAAAAAGGATACAAGTGGCTTTGATGGCTTCTTGTCCTATATACTCTATATCTTTATAACGTCTTCTGAACTTGATTATACGCGTAGATACCATTTAATATACATTTTCGTTAGACACTGCTATTAACGCCCCATTGTATAACCCTTTCCTTTACATGAGTATTAAGAGTAAACGGCTTATTCTCTTTTGCATTCCTTTTCATGTAATGAAGAGTACCTTAGAAAATCCTAGTTTTTTCCAGAATGAAAAACTATCAAAACACTTGATCCACAATTTCAAGTTTATAGTCAAAATCTGACTCTCCACCGTACTTCTCATGAACATCCAGAACATGTCCCATAATTTCTTTGATCACTTGGATATCAATGCGCCGGTTTGTAATCATCCACTTCCTGACCTGTGATCGAAAGAAATGCCTGCAATCGTGTGGTGACCATGCTATGCCTGTAGACTCAAATACGGTGTTTATCATACGTGGTGTTAAGGGTTTGGGCTTCGTGCCATGTCTAACTCTATCAATCACGTATGGGCTTGTATGTGACCCCATATAAGCCTGTAGTAAAGTGTAAAGGCTTGAGTTGATAGGAACTTCACGGCTGCGCATTTCATACACTTTTGAATTACCTTTTTTTATCCGCTTTGCCTTCTCA
>JAFGOO010000156.1 GCA_016926455.1 Methanosarcinaceae archaeon
TTATTTTGTTTTCTAAAGCCCAATTATAGGTAAACCTACACGCACCGATATGTTTCATAAAAAGCTCTTGTTGCTCTTGGTTGGGATATAAACGGTATTTGTAGGCTTTAAGCATAAGTAGACATTATGTTTTAATAATATATATACATATTTTTTGTATAAAATATAGAACATATTAATTGTGTTGGGATATTACGCCTCTCATCCCCCATCTTACGAAAGGGGACTTCTCGGCTTAAAAGTTAAGTGCGTTTTTAATGAATGAGATTTTAGTATGAAACAAACACTTGAAACTGGTAGAGCAGATAACAAGATTGGAAAAATAAGGTGTTGAAAGGTCTATGCATGAGTTGGAGAATGGTAACCTAATAGATTCTGACGGTGATGTGTGGGTTAAGGTATGACTTATTTTATGTAGGTAATTCGGCTATGTAGAAATCCCTTATATTTTGGGGCGAACAACATTTTTGGCTATGCAGTTTTTTTCCTTTTATATAGATACTTATCAAACTCTATTATGAAAAATACTGTACTTGAAACTATGATTATCCAAATCCAGTTAATTAATGTTATTGGCGCTGTCCCAAAAACTGCGTTCATAAAAGGATGATAAGTAATCAGAACCTGAAGGCCTATTACAATTAATATGCCCAGAATCATGAACTTGTTTGAAAGAATATCCCTAAAAACATAATCGTACATCAATTTGGAATTAAAGAGATAAAATATCTCGAAAAACACAAAAGTATTAAGTGCAACTGTACGAGCCGAATCAATGTTAAAACCATTTTCAAGCTGCCTAAAAAACATTAAAAATGATGCTGTTACCATCAACAGTGCAACAACAACAATCCTTCTCTTTATTAATGGCAACAATAACGGCTCATCAGGTTTTCGTGGACGACGCTTTAAAAGACCTTTTTCTTTGGGTTCCATAGTAATAGGTACACCGAGCCCTATGGCAGTAACAGTATTTATCCAGAGTATATGAAGGGGCAAAAGCGGAAGAGGAATACTAAAAAGAATCGCAGACATGACTGCAAGTCCCTCCCCTGCATTAGTCGGCAGTGTCCACAATATGATTTTCTGGATTTTACTATATACATCTCTTCCTTCTTCCACAGCAGTTACAATCGATGCAAAATTATCATCAGCAAGAACCATATCTGAAGCTTCTTTGGCTACCTCTGTACCCGTTTTTCCCATTGCTATACCAATATCTGCTATCTTCAATGCAGGTGCATCATTGATACCGTCCCCGGTTACAGCCACCACCTCACCTTTTGCTTGTAGCAGTTTTACTATCCTGAATTTGTGTTCAGGCGATGTCCTTGCAAAAACTGATACATTTTCCAACGAATCATCAAGTTCAGAATCTGTCATTTTTTCGATCTCAGATCCCAAAAGAACAAACTTTGTCTCGATACCAAGCTGTTTTGCAATGGCATTAGCGGTCAACATGTGGTCGCCTGTTATCATTATTGTCCTAATTCCAGCATTCTTACATTGTTTAATTGACTCCATTACCTCTTCCCTTGGAGGATCTATCATTCCCTGGAGTCCCACAAACACAAGATTTTTAATATCCTCAATATCTATCCGCTCTGTTTTAGAATCCATTCTCCTGTATGCCATTCCTAGAACACGCATGGCATCAGAAGCCATATTATCGGCTGCCTTCAGTATACAAGCAGCGTCAAGAGGATTTTCTTCTTTTCCATCATACTGGTAGCTGCACATTTCAACAATTTTTTCAGGGGAACCTTTTACATAAATGACCTTACTATCATCCTCATTTTTATGAAGTGTTGCCATGAAACGTTGTTCAGGTTCAAAAGGAATTACATCAATTCTTGGTAAATAAAATTTATCTGCTTTCAGAGCGGATATCAATAATGCCCCTTCAGTGGAGTCACCGACAATATTCTCTTCGCCCTTTAACGAAGCATCGTTGCATAGCGCTCCAATCTTGAGTGTTTCGATAAGAGCTGCATCTTTATGGGGATCGATATTTTTGTTTCTGAAAATAAATTCTCCTTTAGGTACATAACCTGCGCCAGAAACATGATACATCTTCCTACCTGCGAAGATATTTGTAACCGTCATCTGGTTTTTTGTAAGTGTTCCTGTTTTATCAGAGCAAATTACTGTAGCGCTACCAAGCGTTTCAACAGAAGGCATGGAACGTATGATTGCATTCTTGGCTGCCATTTTTTTGATTCCAATTGCAAGAGATATTGTAATTACAGCAGGTAACCCTTCTGGAATTGCAGCCACTGCAAGACTTACAGATGCGAGGAATATATCAATGATATCATAGTCTTTCACAATACCCACTGCAAACGTAAGAATGGAAATAACTATAATAACGATTGAAAGAACAAACCCGAATCTTGTCATCTTCTTGGTAAGTGGAGTAGATATTTCCTCAGTTTCCCTTATGAATTCGGATATCCTTCCAATTTCGGTTTCTTTTGCCGTTGAAACTACGACACCCCTTGCAAGACCCTGTGTAATAATTGAGCCTGAAAAAGACATGTTTCTCTGGTCAGCTAGGGGAATATCTTCTGTATCAATTGGTTCTATTTTTTTCTCCACGGCAACAGACTCGCCTGTCAATATGGATTCATCTGCTCTGAAATTTTTTACATAAAATAAACGGATATCTGCTGGAACTCTATTCCCGGCCTCCAACAATACAACATCCCCCACAACCAGTTCCCTGCTGGGAACGACCATTCGCGTACCTTCTCTTAATACTGTAGCCTCGGGGGCGAGCATCTTTGCAAGTGACTCAAGAGCATTTTCAGCCTTACGTTCTTGTACAAGACCAATTACTGCATTTGCTATGACAACAGTAAGTATGACTGCCATATCTATGTATTCTTCTAGGAAATATGTAACTATAGAAGCTGCAATCAATATGTAAATCAGTGGACTATCAAACTGTTTCAGAAAATGGTATAGAGTACCATGCTTTTTTTTCATCTCTACTTCATTGTACCCTAACCTCGATAGTCTGAGTTCTGCTTCCTCGGTACTAAGACCATCGGGATTGCTTTGGAGAAGCGAGAAAATATTTTCAACAGGTATTCGGTACCATTTTTCCTCTTCCATGAAAAAAATAATGTCTTTATAGAACTAATAACTTATTGTACTATTTCTGAAAATACCCCAATTTGAACAGTTGATTTACTTTCCTTGCGATCAAAGAATATAGATAGAATATCTCTTTGAATCTTGAAAGAATATCTATCAAGCTTTAATTGCAAAATATATCCATTAAGGAAATAATAATAAAGTCTCAAATATTGGCTCTGTAGAAAACCTATTTCCTATTTTAATTTCTACATAATATTTTAAAAAGGATAAATCCCCTCAGTATTATTTACCACTAAAA
>JAFGOO010000157.1 GCA_016926455.1 Methanosarcinaceae archaeon
ACCATTGCCGCACTTGCAGCCGGTGCAGTAGAGGCACATGCAACAATCAACGGTATTGGTGAACGATCAGGAAACGCTTCACTGGAAGAAATGGTCATGATCCTTGAATGGTTGTATAATTATAATACCGGCATTAAACTGGAAGAAATATACAAGACCTCCAGACTAGTAAGCCGTTTAACCGGTATAGCCGTCGCTGCGAACAAATCACTTGTCGGTGGCAATGCATTCACACACGAGGCTGGCATCCACGTCCACGGGCTGCTTGCAGACACTTCGACATACGAACCCATAGGACCGGAAGTGATCGGACGTGAACGAAAGATTTTACTTGGAAAACACGCCGGCAAGAGTTCGGTAACAATGGCACTGAAAGAACTTGGCTTGGATGTAGATGATTCACAGCTTAATGAGATTCTGGACCGGGTAAAAGAACTCGGTGATCACGGAAAACGTGTAACTGATGCCGATCTGCAGACGATTGCAGAAGCAGTACTGGATATTTATCGAGAATCAAAGGTAAAGCTGGAAGAGTTCACAGTGGTATCCGGCAACAAAGTAACACCTACCTCTTCAATAAAACTAAATGTTGATGGTAAAGTATTTGTTGAAGCAGCAATCGGTGACGGACCCGTGGATGCTGCAATAAGCGCAATTCGAAAAGCGGTTTCAGGAGTTGCAGATATCCAATTAGAAGAATACCATGTAGATGCAATTACAGGCGGTACAGATGCACTGGTTGAGGTTCTGGTAAAACTTTCAAAGGACGGTAAGATTGTCACAGCAAGAGGTGCACGTACAGATATAATAATGGCATCCGTTGAAGCCGTCCTAAATGGAATCAATCAACTGATATAGGATTATCAGTTGGATATTGAATACAAACCATTATAATAATAGACTTAACAGAAATATTTGAGTATCAGGAAGTCATTACTGGTTGTGAAATACTACCCTATAAATAGGCTGGCTTCCTGCTTCAAAGAACATCCACTGGGTTTTCCACAGGCTTGAAATCGGGAACTTCCTGCCCTACTGCGCTCCATTCATAACTAAATCGGCTTTAAATGTAATGATATAGAATGGTATTCGTTACAAAACCTAATGGGTAACAATGTTATATGTGGTTTGATGTGATATATATGTTAGTACAGACATTTAACGTAATGAATCTACCGTTTGAAAAAGGTGGTATTCTTACTCAAAAGGTGATAAATAAAGAGAGAGATAGAGTATGAGCCGACCAACAAAAAATATGACAGGTGCGCGGGCTCTTATTGAGTGCCTTTATAATGAGGGGGTAAACATCATATTCGGGTATCCGGGTGGTCAAGTGCTCCCGATATACGATGAATTGTATGATGCTGATATACGCCACATCCTTGTGCGCCATGAACAGGCAGCAGCACATGCTGCAGACGGATATGCGCGTGTAACCGGCAAGACTGGCGTATGCATTTCAACGTCAGGTCCTGGTGCCACCAACCTTGTTACGGGAATTGCAAATGCTTATATGGATTCTGTTCCCATGGTGGTGTTAACAGGGCAGGTACCCAGTTTCATGATTGGGAATGATGCCTTTCAGGAAGCCAACATCACAGGGATTACGCTCCCGATCACAAAACACAACTACCTTCTAACGGATGTAAAAGAACTGCCTCGTATCTTCAAAGAGGCGTTCCATATTGCATCAACCGGAAGACAAGGACCGGTTCTCATCGATCTTCCAAAAGATATTACCATGGCAGAGATAGATTTTTCCTATCCTGACAGTGTGGAGCTCCGTGGATACAAACCAACGATAAGAGGCAACATTCAGCAGGTCAAAAGGGCAGCGGCAGAAATTGCAAAATCTACGAACCCTGTTATCTATACAGGCGGAGGGATCATCAATTCTAATGCAAGTGAGGAACTGTTCAAACTTGCCGAAACGATTATGGCACCCGTTACCACAACACTTACAGGGATGGGCGCATTTCCCGCAGACCATCCGCTATTCCTTGGAATGCCTGGGATGCACGGCACCAAGTATGCGAACTATGCGATTCAGGAATCTGATCTATTAATTGCTGTTGGTGTAAGGTTTGATGACAGGGTGACGGGTAAGATCGCATCTTTTGCACCGAATGCAAGGGTCATCCATATCGACATCGATCCAGCAGAGATATCAAAGAACGTTCGTGTAGATACCCCCATCGTCGGGGATGCAAAGTGGGTTCTGGAATCCCTGTTAAAATATGTAAAAAAATGCAAGTCTGAACTTTGGTTGGATAAAATAAAACAGTGGAAGAAAGAGTATCCGCTTCATTATGTCAAGAGCAACGAAATCATAAAACCACAGTACATCATCGAGCAGATATGCGAGGCATGTGGGGATGCAATAATCGTTACAGAAGTGGGACAGCACCAGATGTGGACTGCACAATATTTCAAGTTCAAGGAGCCACGTACATTTATTACATCCGGGGGACTTGGAACAATGGGTTACGGATTCCCGGCTGCCATCGGTGCAAAACTGGGCAGACCTGATAAGGTTGTCTTTGATATCGCAGGGGACGGCTCGTTCCAGATGAGTTCACAGGAACTGGCGACGGTTGTTGAAAATGACATCCCGGTAATTGTTGCGATCATTAACAACGGCTACCTTGGGATGGTAAGGCAGTGGCAGGAATTGTTCTTTGAGCGTCGGTATTCCTACACAACTATGAAGGGTAGTGTGGACTTCGTAAAGCTTGCTGAAGCCTACGGCGCCCTTGGACTCCGCGCTGAAAAACCTTCAGAAGTACGATCGGTAATCGATGAGGCCATCGAATCAGGAAGGCCTACAGTCATCGATTTCATAGTCGAACCTGAAGAAAATGTATCACCGATGGTACCCGCAGGTGCTGCAATCAGTGAGATACTGGACCTGGAGAGGAAATAATGAAACACACACTTGCAGTTCTGGTTGAAAATAGAGCCGGTGTACTTTCAAGGGTATCCGGACTTTTTTCGAGACGCGGATATAACATTGACAGTCTGGCAGTGGGGGTCACGGAAGACCCTAAAATATCCAGAATGACAATTGTTGTTAGGGGCGATGACCATGTGCTTGAACAGGTCACCAAGCAACTTAACAAACTGATTGATGTCATCAGGGTAACTGACATCAGTTCTGATGAAGCCATTGAGAGAGAGCTGTCACTCATCAAGGTTACTGCGGACGCTAACACACGCTCTGAGATAATCCAGATAGTGGACATCTTCAGGGCAAGGATTGTGGATGTGGCTGCCAAGTCCATGACCATAGAGATCACAGGTGATGATGAGAAAATCAGGGCAATGGAGAAGCTTCTGCGCCCCTTCGGGATTAAGGAAATGGTGAGGACAGGTAAGATTGCAATGACCCGGGGTGCAAATAGCGTTTAAGGGTATGTAATTCATATTTATAGAGTAGAATGTATTTAAGGAGGTATTTAAATGGTACAGATGTATTACGATAAAGATGCCGATATCGGTGCATTGAAAGATAAGACAATAGCAGTTATTGGGTATGGAAGTCAAGGACATGCACAGGCACAAAACCTTCATGACTCAGGGCTGAACGTTATAGTGGGTCTTAGAAAAGTCAGTGCACGCTGGGCACAGGCGGAAAAGGACGGTCTTAAGGTAATGACCGTTG
>JAFGOO010000158.1 GCA_016926455.1 Methanosarcinaceae archaeon
GGCTTTATTCATTCTACACCCATAATGAAGATTGTAATCAGCATGCTTTTCATACCTGGAAGCTTCAAGTGGAGTTGAATCGATCTTTTTGGAATTGGTTTATGGGGTGCTGCCTGAAGATAAAATACAGGACATTGCTGATGAACTTATCTAGAAAGGTGTAAAAAAGAAGAGAGCAATACATTCTTTTTCGATACAATTTAGTAGCATAAAAGACAGAAAGAGGATATGAAGAAAATAATCTCTTTCAGGGTGCATGAAACCATTAATAATGATGTTGCAAAAAAAGGATGATGTCAAAGCTCTCAAAGACATCATCAAAAGCCTCGAAGAGAAGATTAACAAGTTCATAAATTCAGGTGATAAAGAAAAAGATTTTCAATTATAAAAGGGGGATTAATTTGAACAAAAAGAATAATCTTTTTTTAGCTGTTTCAAAGATGCTTTATTCATTGACCCATATACAGAAAGAAGAAAATCCTTATGCTTCAATAGATGACTGGAATATTTACCCCTCTTCTCCAAGTTCAGGAGATATACTGGACATAAAGGGGAAAACAAGGCCAGGTGAAAATATAGGGATGAAAGTTTCATTCACAATGTACCTTCCTGTCATTGACAACGAATATAGTTACGTATTTGAAAATATCAAAATACCTGATGGTAGCAACAGTTTCATGGTAAGAACACAGAAAGTTAAAGATCTTAATTTTATAGTCCGCATGTTCATAGATTTTAAGCGAACCTTTGAAGCAGATAATGGGGTAGCTGAATTCTTTGAAAAGAACGTACCTGCCGGGAATTATGAGGTAGTTATACAAGGAACGGCGAATAACGGAGAAAATGAAGTAAGGGCAGATTTCATTGCAACGCAAATAATAAAGGCAGATGAAGAAGGCAACTTTTTCCTCAAATACGATACAAGCATCCTTCCAAAGGGAGAATTCACTGTGAAGATCGGTGAAAATGAAAAGACGGTAACTTTAATATGAAAGATAGAGATTGGCGTTGTCCTGAATGCGATACAGGACACGATATGGATATCAATGCTGCAATCAACATCAAGAAGTTTGCACTTCAAAATCAATATCTAATAACCGTTTGACACCTTCGGAACGAGGGGAAAGGCTTGTGGAATTGTGAACGATGGTTCAAAGAATGAAGCAACAAGCTCCATGCGTAAGCGTGGAGTATTTCGCGAATAAACGAAATGACATGGCAGATTCTTGATAGATAGATATATGGGGTGTGTGCGGGAAGAAAAGTAAAGTTATATAGGTCCCGCACACGGGGTGGTTAATTCACAAAGACGTTTTTTACGACTAGGTGTACGTAACACAAATTACTCATTATTTATGAATATTTCTGTTATTTGGGTTATATATGATGTGTTGACCCAAAACAAAGGTCTGACTTCTGTAATGAAAGTTTTTTGGATACTTTTAGCACTTCTATTTGGTATCTTCGGAGTTATTGTTTATTATTTACTTGGTAAAAAAAGTAAGTATTAAAAAACAATACTTCTTTTTTATTTTTACTTTTAAGTTAAGAGTGGTAGAATGGTATGGCTTCTCTGATTCAGAACTTGAAAGACAGATCACAGATAGAATGTCTTTTCGTAAATTCTTGGACTTCCTGACTACTATCCCTGATTTCTCGACCATCTGGACTTTTAGAGACATATTAAGCAAAACTGGAAAAGATAAAGAAATCTGGTAGGAATTACACATGCATTCTTTTTCCATCAAAGATATATATCAATACAAGATTAAATTAAAATAACAAGTGCATTGTGGGCGTGGGTGGCCAGTTAATCAAAAACATTAGAATTTGATTGAAAGCTTGCTTTTATTCAAATAAGTGTAGTTATTAATATGCTCTTTGATAAAAAGGAGTTTAAAGGAGCAGAATAACAATGGTTCAAACTTTAATAAGTATGGAAGAAGCAAAGAATGCGACCATAAGTGAACTGTTAGATAAAATATCTTCAAATGAAAACGGTCTTTCTGCTTCAGAAGCAGAAAAACGACTTCAGCAATATGGGCCTAATGAAATCACTGAAAAGAAATCCAGCACACTTGTTAAATTTTTAAGCTATTTTTGGGGCCCCATTCCATGGATGATCGAGATTGCAGCAATCTTATCTGCAATTCTCCATCGTTGGGAGGATTTTTTGATTATCTTTTCTCTGCTGATGTTAAATGCCATAGTAGGATTCTGGCAGGAACACAAAGCAGACAATGCTATTGAATTGTTAAAACAGAAATTGCCCTTGGAAGCACGGGTGTTCCGCGATAACAAATGGCTTGAAGTTGATGCTCGCGAAATAGTGCCGGGGGATCTAATTCGCCTCCGTCTAGGTGATATTTTACCCGCAGATGTTAAACTCATAAGTGGAGATTATCTGCTGGTAGACGAATCTGCATTAACCGGAGAATCTCTTCCTGTAGAAAAGCATGTTCTTGATGTTGCATACTCCGGTTCCGTTATCCGTCGGGGTGAAATGGATGCATTGGTAGTTGCCACTGGGATGGGCACATATTTCGGTAAGACCGCTAAGCTGGTGGAAGAAGCTAAAACCCAAAGCCATTTTCAAAAAGCTGTCATCAAGATCGGCGATTATCTGATTGCTTTTGCTCTTGTACTTGTAGTCCTGATATTTTTTGTGGTGCTTTATCGTCATGAAAGTCTGCTGGATTTTTTTCAATTTGCGTTGGTACTAATTGTCGCAGCGATACCGGCAGCCCTGCCGGCAGTTCTTTCGGTGACTATGGCGGTAGGCGCGATATCTCTGGCTAAAGAGGGAGCTATCATTACTAAACTTGCTGCTGTCGAGGAAATGGCTGGCATGGATATTTTGTGTTCAGATAAGACGGGTACCATTACTAAAAATGAGTTGGCACTGTCCGATATAAAGCTCTTCAATGATTTTTCAGAAAAGGATGTACTTCTGTTTGCAAGCCTAGCATCAAGAGAAGAGGATCAGGATCCTATTGATAATGCAATTATTACTAAAACCAAAACCGTGCAGGATTTTGTTGGGATAACTGATGGCTACAAGGTAATTGCGTTCAATCCTTTTGACCCCGTTTCAAAAAGGACAGAAGCTACAATAGAGGATACCAATGGCAATAGGTTCAAAGTATCTAAGGGAGCACCTCAGGTTATTCTGTCTCTTATAGACAGCAAAGATATAAACAGTACACAGGTTGATGAAGATGTTAATAATTTTGCTGCCAATGGATATCGGGCATTAGGTGTTGCCAAGAACGATGCTCAAGGAAGCTGGCATTTTGCCGGTCTTATCGCCCTTTACGATCCACCCCGCGAAGACTCAGCAGAAACCATCAAGATTGCACAAACCATGGGAGTGAATGTCAAAATGGTTACCGGTGATCACCTTGCTATCGCTAAGGAGATTGCAAGGCAGGTAAACCTGAGCCCTGACATCATGCTTGCTTCCTCCTTTCTGGATATGCCCGACAGCAAAGCACAGGATGTTGTTGAAACCGTAAATGGTTTTGCCCAAGTTTTCCCAGAGCATAAGTATCATATTGTTGAACTACTACAGCGCAAGGGTCATATTGTAGGTATGACGGGAGATGGAGTCAATGATGCACCAGCTCTAAAAAAAGCCGATGTCGGCATTGCTGTTAACGGTGCTACAGATGCAGCCAAATCCGCTGCTGACATCGTGCTAACAAAGCCCGGACTTTGTGTCGTTGTTGGTGCGATCAAGGAGAGTCGTAAAATATTCCAGCGGATGAACAATTATTCAATCTATCGTATTACTGAAACAATTCGCATACTGCTTTTCATAACTCTTTCCATAATCGTATTTCACTTCTATCCTGTTACTGCATTAATGATTGTTTTGTTAGCACTTCTAAATGATGCACCAATCATGACCATTGCTTATGATAATGTCAAATATTCCGATATGCCGGAAAAATGGGATATGCGAACTTTATTAAGTATGGCTACTATACTCGGAATTATTGGAGTTACTACATCATTTGGAATCCTTTATATTGGCTTACATATTTTTCAGTTAAACCATGAAATTATCCAGTCTTTTGTTTATCTAAAGCTTTCTGTAGCGGGTCATTTAACAATGTTTGTAGCAAGAACAAAAGGTCCCTTTTGGTCAGTAAAACCAGCAATGCCCTTATTTATAGCGGTTATAACTACGCAACTTATTGCCACTATTATTACTGTTTATGGGATTTTACTTCCTGCAATGGGTTGGAATCTAGCGCTTTTTGTTTGGGGATATGCATTGATAGCTTTTATTATAACAGATCTTATAAAAGTTCGTGCATACAGATTACTTAATCACACAGGGATTAGATTTCACAGATGAAAAAAATATGATTATGATCAATTAGTGACTTTTGTATATATACTAATGGCGAACTATACTCGAAACATTCGATTTTATATCTGATTGACAAAATCGTATAGGAAATAAATTATACTGTTAGAGAACTAAAATCCAAATATATAACCGTTTGTTTTTTTACGATAATTGGGGTGTAGGGGGTACGATTCATCCCACGACTAAATTCGTGGGGTTATTTTATTGAACTCTAAAGGAGTCTTATACTCTAATGAGTTTAAGTATCTTCGAGAAAAAACATATTCATAATGCTTAGGCAAGGTGATGGGTGTATGATTAATTTAGAAAATAGTGCCAGAAAAACCCTGACGTCTATAAATCAAAGTTTTCCTGTACTTTTTGGAGTTGTAATGGCAATAAGTCTTCTGAAAAGTGCAGTACCTGAATCTCTTTATTCCACTATTTTTACTGGTAATATCTTTATTGATTCACTCGTCGGTAGTTTTATTGGGAGTGTGGCAGCAGGAAATCCGATAACAAGTTATGTGATTGGAGGTGAACTTCTTAGTGAAGGTGTATCTCTTGTTGCCGTTACAGCATTCATGTTAAGTTGGGTTACTGTAGGAATTTTTAACCTCCCTGCTGAGATGGACATCCTTGGAACGAAATTTGCCCTAACAAGGAACATAATCTGTTTTATCGTAACTTTTTTTGTAGCCATATTAACAGTAACTACTCTAGGATTCATAGGAGAACTATAGCTGTGAAACAATATTCTTTTGTTGGAATAATAATCGCAATCTATCTTATGGTTTATCTTAAGTTTCCTTCTTTGTTCTACGAATCGGTATTGGAAACCTACTCAATCCTTTTACGTGTAATTCCAATACTTGCATTAGTATTTGTTTTCATATTCCTGTTCAACTTGTTTATCAAACCTGATAAGATCAGGATGCATTTTGGACAGCAGGCAGGAACTAGAGGCTGGATATTTTCAATTGTAGCGGGCATTTTGTGTGTGGGTCCCGTTTATGTATGGTATCCTCTTCTTTCAGATCTTAGAGAAAAAGGGATGAGAACTTCTTTTCTGAGTACATTCCTATATAACCGCTCTATAAAACTCCCTTTAATTCCTATCATGATGCATTATTTCGGTTTTACCTATACATTGATATTTACATTATACATTATTATAGCGTCTGTTGTTGTCGGCTATATTACCGAACTGATAGTTGATGATACACTAAACTCCTAGGATACCTGGTAAAAACGCCGCCATATGTCATTTTTACCATTCAATCCAAGAAACTTTCCAAAAGTCGAATTAAGTCCAAAAGAGGCTGTCGGAAAAGTACCCAAAAAACACTTAAATTTAAACATTCAAAATTATTATTTAAATTAAATCAGTATGCTACACCCATTCGAGTTTAGACCGCAAAGCTGAAATTTCGAAAAACAAGTCTTTTCCGCCAGTTACCAAAACATTGTATTGATAGTGTTTTAAAACCTCTTATATATAATATCAGCATCATGATCAATGGTTCACTTACCTTAAAGACATGTTTTATAATTCCATATACATGGCAGTAGATAATAGTTCAGTTCATTCGATTTCAAAACACTATCAAGAGATCCCATGTGAAATATCTACAAGCTATCATCTAAAAAAAATGGATATCTACGAGCTTATCCGATTAAATAAAAAATCCGTTTTCAAGGGCCTATCAATAGCCTGAATCTTGCCGCACTCGACAAGAGACGTTACTTTCACGTACCGTTCTTAGAAGAGGAAGAACGAGTAATCGTTCTTCCTTATTCGACGAAATACTGAAATTAGAAAAATAGTTTTAGGAGCTAATTTGATAACCTAAAAACGGTGTTTGTCTTACTCCAAAAGTGATAAATGGTAGAGGGAAAGTTCCCTCAATGTCATCCCCTTTTAGTCATAGGTATCTCCAATTGGTATTTTCCAGGCAAGAATATTCTTTTCATGTGTTTTGAGTTTCGGATACATAAAATCCAGTATATCCAATGAACTCAATGCATAGTCTATTGTCTTTATATTTTTATAATTGTTTTTAACTTCACCTAACAACCAATCAAAAGCATCTTGGACTTTCCAATTCTGATTGTATATTTTGTCAACTGCAGAGTCCACTAAAGGCTCAACTTCATGTCTAATACTTTCTTTACCAGTCATTTGTAAATTCCCCATCCATACAAATACGAATTTAATTCATATTTAGTATTATTAAAATATCTATTTGTATTACTAGTTATATAACCTTTCCTGTGCTAAACTATGTAGAAAAACGTTATTCAAGAAATATTTTAATGGCATTTTTATCAGGTAGCTTTTATAACTTAGCCAGAAACCGGCTCTGTAGAAATCTTCGGCAATTTCGCATAATTTCAAACCAATGTTTTTCCTAACATTGCCGAATGTTTATCACTTTTTGAGTAAGATGGCCACCGTTTTCAAACGCTGGATAAATTACTATGCACTCATGTCCTCTTTTTCACAGGCAATCGTTTTAATAGGAATATCTGGTTATTCCAATTTACCATTGAAAACGAGAAAACTATATATACCATTATGTTTGTTAGAACATAACATTAAAAAATACGACAGTTGTATTGCTACGAGTAAGGATGAATAAATTGGAGGATATTTAATGGTATACAAATATCAAAAAATAAATCTTATCTGTGTTATATTCTTGATTTTTCTTGCAAATGCATCACAATGTACGGCAACATCTGTAACTATAAGAGGGACACCGGTGGATACCGGATCAACAGATGCAGATGATTTTTCATGGGATTATTCTACTTTTCCTGCATTGTACTATTCTGCAAACAAACATAGTCAATTGGTGGCAGGTAAAGGGGAACACCTCTATTTTGCTGACGATGGTGAAAACCCTCCTCTTGGTTCATCCAACCCCAAAGCTCATGTGATCGATGAAAGAGAATTGATCTATACCACCAGTCAGGTTTCTTCAAAGTACAAAGTCTATTCTGAAGAGGCAAGCGTAACAAAAGTTACCACATTCTACACTCTTTCACTGTTTGGTAATTCTTACTGTGCAGCGGACAATGATGCGACAAATCTTGCAAAGATTTTGATGCAACAGGACGAAAATGACAGGAAGACCCTTAAAAGTGGTGAAAGGTGGGATATGAAGAACGGATATTCCCTAGTAATGAATGAAGTGGATGTTCATGGTTCTAAATGTTATCTTACTCTTTATAAGGATGATGAAGAAATAGATACGGGTGTTATTTCCACAGGAGGCACAATTGATGACAGGATATACACCGCTGAGGACGATTTTGGTGATGGTTCCGATCACATTTACTTCCTCACATTCGCAGATTCGATATTTTCGAGTAATGAAGGCAATTTTGCAGTTCTTAAATATACGTGGCTCATCGATAAAGTAAACACTTTGACAATAGAATCTGGAGATAAGATCGGTAATTTTGAAGTTGAAGAGGCAAATGAAACAGCAATTGTATTATCCAACAGTAATTCCATAACTATCAATGTTGATGCAGGTGCAACGACTTCTATCACTGGGGACTGGTATTTTAAATCATCTGATTACGGAAAAGGTGCCAGTGGCGGATATGTAATTTATCCTATAAAGATTGTGACCATAGAGGACCCTGTAACCCGTCCGGTCACAACGGTTGCCAAAGAGACCACAGATGAAGAACCGGAGGATAAAGAGAAGACAGATGAAAAACCGGTAGATTCTGAAACTGAGGATGTGGTAGTTTTGGATGTGTCTTCTGATAATAAGGATAATATTGTACAAAATCTGGATATGGCTACCGAAACAGAAGCAATACAAAAGTCTTCCATTCCGGGATTTGAATGTTTTATGGCAGTTTTTTCAATCTCAATGGCATTCTTCATCTGCAAGATCAGTTAACTCTGCCAAGATATATCGTAAAGAACCAATATGCCATGGTGTGTATAATGGATAAAAATAAGCTTTCTATATTATTGATCGTCCTTCTGCTTATAATAACTTCAATAAGTGGATGTGTGGATCAAAACGAACAGTCGGTTGTAGAGCAGACGGGTGCAGTTCAGATAACCGATATGTTAGGCAGGGATTTGACAGTGCCCTTGGAAATAGATAATGTGGTAGCCACGTCCCCTCCTTCTACAATTCTTATCTACATGCTTGAACCAGAAAAACTTGCAGGCTGGAATTTCGTCAACAGTTTCAATCACACACTTATGAATGAAACCTATCTTTCTCTTCCGGTAATAGGTGGCTGGTTCGGAACTCAAACAGGTAATTATGAGACCATAATCAACATTCATCCCGATATTGTGCTTGAAGGTTTCACAACTGACGGCCAGATTAACGATGCAATACAGTGTCGTCAGGAGATGTTTGGCAGCATTCCGGTAGTTGCAATCAATTCTTCTATCATATATGTGGAAGACTCCGATCCTACCATAAAGTATGTAGGAGAATTGCTTGGATGCGAAGAGCAGTCAGAGTCTCTCATAGATTTCAGGGCTTCTATTCTTGATGAGATCCACAGCAAGGTTTCTGATATTCCGGATGAAGATAAAGTGCGTGTATATTATGCTGAAGGTCCCAAGGGTCTCATGACCGACCCATCTGGATCACAGCACTCTCAGGTGATAAATATTTGTGGTGGCATAAATGTTGCTGATTGTCCACTCTCACCTGGTAGCGGCATGACACCGGTCTCCATAGAACAAGTCATGGAATGGGACCCAGAAGTCATACTGACATCCAATGCACAATTCTATGAGTCAGTATATTTCGATTCTCTATGGGAAAGTATGACTGCCGTGAAGAATAAAAGAGTATATCTTGCACCCCAGAATCCCTTCTGTTGGATTGATAGGCCACAGGGTCCTCATCTGATTGTCGGAACTGCTTGGACTGCGACTGTATTGTACCCTGAACTATTTGAGGATTTGGATATGGAACAAATAACTCGCGAGTTCTATTCACAGTTTTTACATTATGAACTCATAGACGAGGAACTTGACATGTTGTTGAATCCTTCAACAGGGGCTTAGATATGGGATCAGACAGCAAATCACAGGACTTTCCATATATAGCGGAGCATGTATTTGCTCCTATCTACCCAGTCATAGCATCCCAGATCATAGGACCAAACGGTATCAGAGAAGGCATTTGCCTTGACTTAGGATGCGGGATAGCATCATTAGGGATAGCTATTGTGGAACAAACAAATATACTGGTTTATGCGGTGGACATATCTAAAAAAATGTGTGGGCTTTCAAAGGACAAGGCTGCTCAACATTCCGTTTCTGGCAGGTTGCACCCTGTGGTCGCTGATGTTCACAGACTTCCATTTGCGGATGAATGTGCGAATCTGGTTGTAAGCCGGGGTTCTGTCTTCTTCTGGAAAGACCTGCCTGCGGCCTTTAGGGAAGTAGTGAGGGTACTTGCTCCAGAAGGGGAAGCATGGGTTGGGGGAGGTTTTGGGACAGCAAAGCTGCGTCGACAGATATCCAAGATAATGGTCTCGATGAATTCGGATTGGCATGAAAGTGCCAAGGAACGGCTCAGCTCTGAAAATATGCAGGCTATGCTGGAGGCTTGCAGACAAACAGGGCTACCGTTCCATACCGTAAATGATGATTCTGGTTTCTGGGTGGTTATCAATAAAAAAGGATAAAAAAATGCAATGCAATGTATGTGAATTTGGATGTGATATAACCGAAATCAGCAAGGGAAGATGTGGCACCTACATATACGTGAATGAAAAAGTGTCTCAGGCTCCTTCTCTTGGATATATAGGTGCTTATCCGATATCTATTGAAACTGTTCCCATGCTCCATTTTTCTCCTTCTGCTAAGTTCCTTCAGGTTTTTAGCAAAGGGTGCAATTTCCAGTGTCCCGGATGTGTAGCCCGCTCACTAGCAAAGGGTACATATTTTGATTATCCTTCTATAGGCACGGCAAAAGTTATTGAAAAAGCTCTCAATGAACAATGTGCAGGAGTAGTCTCAACCCTTAACGAACCAGCAGCCAATTACTATCTCTTTCGTGACCTTGCATTGAAAGCGAAAGATGAAGGACTGCTTGTGGGGTGTTCCACGAATTGTTATTACACTCCGGAAACCCTGAAGGAATTCGGGCATTTAGTGGATTTTGTGAACGTGGGGGTCAAAGGTTATTCCAATCGCAGCTACCGTATTTGCGGAGCCATGTCATCAGAGCCCGTTTTTAGGAACATTACCGAACTTCATAATATGGGTGTGCATATTGAAGCCTCTGTGGTATATTCAAGAGGAAATGAAGATGACGTTTTAAAAGTGGCATCAACCCTTTCGGAAATATCAAGATCTATCCCTTTACAGGTTATGCGTTTCATCCCTTTTGGGACCGCGCCCATGAAGCTTGAACCATCTATTGGTAAAGCTGAAAGCTTATGCACTAATTTGCGAAAACATATGAATCATGTATATCTTTTCAATTCCCCTGGGACCGAAATGCTTCATACGTTCTGTCCTGATTGCGGTAAAGTTCTGGCTGAAAGGGAATTCTATGGTCCCATGGGGTCTAGGCTGATAAAAACTTGGAGAGAATATTCATGTGAATGTGGAAGCGTTGTTCCTGTTAGGCAGGATACTATACCTCAGGAAAGATTCGAAGAGTCGGGTTTTATAGGGGGCTATAGGATAAGCAGAGCTTTTGGAATGGTACATGCTGTTGTTACTTGTCTTGGTATAAATAATGAGAGAAAATTAATGGAAGTCTGGAAAAGTCTCCACAGTAGCGACACCCTTCTTAATATACATCAGATGATACAGCAACCCTATCCCTATCTTGATTTCATCAGGATGATTGCGTGCATTGCTGAAGTTCCTGAAAAAGGAGAAGAACTTATCGGCTTTATAAGAGAACGTCTGGAACTGGTGAGCATGCTGTCAGAAGAGAACCCCGGTCACAGGGCTTACTATTGTATGGGTTCTCCTCTTTTCGCGCTAAACCCTGGCAGAATGGAAAACAATTTGGTTGAATTTGCAGGTGGTATCAGCATTAATAAGATACTTCAAAAGGAAGGAAAACCGGGTTTTAACATCTCCGTTTCCTACCTGAACAAGCAGAATCCTCAAAGCATTTTCATATCCGGTTTCCTTTCTCGGCCTTTGTACGAGTTTTCAGGACTTTGCAGAAAATACGGTATTGATGTTGATGCTCTACGGAGGCACAGTATCTATGTTGTCCCTCCTTCGTGGGATTTCGGAAACCCGAGATGGATACTTGGGTTGCTGTTCATTGCAGACAAATTCAATCCAGGTAGGATAGATATTTGGCGGGAAGCGGATAAGTTTTATGAACGCTTCTATGGGATATCATTCCGGGAAGCAAGTCCTAATAGGTCTTTCCACAGGCCTACATCCGGTAAATGGTTTGTATGTTAAGTTGATGGGCATATTTGAAAAGGAGCCAATATAATATGGAAAACAAGTCACATACACTAATTTTTCTGTATGTATTGCCCTTTGTCCTGATAGTATTCTCACTTTTTGTAGGTAGGTATCAGATACAGGTATCATCGGTAATAGATGAAATTATAATTTCATCATATGCTCTTCTTTATGGAATCCATTTGCCTGTGTCAACAGACCATACGGTATTGTTCAGTGTTCGTCTTCCTAGGATAATAGCAGCTTTGCTGGTAGGATCGGCACTTTCGATTGCAGGTGTATCTTTTCAGGGAGTTTTTCGAAATCCCCTTGTATCCCCTTACATTCTTGGTGTAGGATCTGGTGCCGGTTTTGGGGCGTGCTTGGGAATACTCCTTTTTGATAGTGCTTTGATCATACAACTACTTGCATTCATTTTCGGGCTATTGGCAATGTTTTTTGCTATTTTTATGGGTAAGGTTAGCAGGGGCACAGGCAGTCTTGTATTTGTCCTTGCAGGCATAATTGTGGGTTCCATATTTACATCTCTGATATCCCTAGTCAAATATGTGGCAGATCCTTATGACGAACTCCCAGAGATAGTCTTCTGGCTTATGGGTAGCCTTTCCACAGTCAGGTATGAGGACATTGTGTGGCTGGCGTTTCCTCTCGTCATAGGCGCCACTGTCTTACTGCTTCTCAGATGGCGTATAAATGTCCTTTCCCTTGGTGACGAGGAGGCAAAAGCATTGGGTGTAGATATCGAAAGAATTCGTCTGGTGATTATATTATGTGCGACGCTTGTTACTTCGGCAGCCGTAAGCATCAGTGGGATAATAGGATGGGTGGGACTGGTGGTTCCTCATATTGCAAGGATGCTGGTAGGACCTAATTACAGCATTTTGATGCCTGTCTCGTTTGTTCTTGGGGCATCTTTCCTGCTTCTTGTGGACGATCTTGCAAGGACGATAGCGGCAACTGAAATTCCTCTGGGTATCATCACTTCTCTTTTTGGGGCTCCATTGTTTGCATATCTCATAAAGAGGGGGAGATTGGGATGGAACTGATATTAGAGGTAAAATCTCTATCCTTTTCATACGGTAATGGTAATATTTTTGAAGATGTTTTTTTTTCGCTGGAAAGGGGCAAAGTGATATGTATACTTGGTCCCAATGGTGCAGGCAAGTCTACTCTCATAAAATGTATTGCAGGTATATTCAAACCTTCTGGAGGGTCTGTATGCATTCTGGGTAATGATACGTCTTTGATGAGTAATGGAGAGATTGCCAGATGCATAGGTTATGTCCCTCAGCAGAATGATACAATTTTTCCTTTTAGGGTACTGGACTTTGTGGTTATGGGAAGGACTCCTCATCTCTCAATGTTTTCTTCTCCCCAGCAAGAGGATATAAGGATAGCAAGGGAGTCCCTTAAAATGGTTGGTATATCCGAACTGGAGGATAAGGTCACCAGCAATCTTAGCGGAGGGCAGCTTCAACTTGTCCTGATAGCAAGGGCACTTACCCAGAAACCTTCTTTGCTATTGCTGGATGAACCCACATCGCATCTTGATTTTGGAAATCAAGTGAAGGTTCTTGAGATAGTCAGGAAGCTGGCAGTATCAGGTATGTCCATTATGATGAACACTCATATGCCTGACCATGCATTACTTGTGGGCGACAATGCTGCAGTATTGTCGTGCAACAGGATGATGTTAGTAGGAAATGTCATCGACGTTGTGACCACCAAAAATATGTCTTCGGTGTATGGTACAAATGTTGTTGTTAGGGAAATAGAGGACATGGCCAGAAAAGTGTGCATACCAGGTAGTGAACTACCACTCTACAAATAGGCTGGAATCCTGCTCCAAAGAATACCCGCTGAGTTCTCCACGGGTTTTAAATCGGAAAGTTCCTGCCCAACTGCGTTCTATTCCTTACGATAATTGGGGTGTAGGGATAGAAAAAGCCCATGACTTTAGCCATGGGATGAATCGTACCCCACCTATCAGAAAAATGTAACATAACAACTTTGAAATAGTAAGAAACCAATATTTTGTTGTCTTTTTTTAGGTAAAATCATGGTAGGGAAAGAAGGCCAGAATTATAGAAACCTGAGGTTTCCTATTCACCCAACTCCTGAACAGGAATTAAAATTGGAAGAAACGCTGGAAACATGCAAAATGCAGAAGATTGTGGAATGATCTTCTTTCAACCAGAGTAGAATTATTTGAGAGATATGGCTTATATCCTGATTCGAAGATGCTTGAGAA
>JAFGOO010000159.1 GCA_016926455.1 Methanosarcinaceae archaeon
GGTAAAAATAAAACAGCTATTGCGCGTGCAACTATCACAAAAGGTACAGGTAAAACGCGGATAAACAAAAAACCGGTAGAGATATACGAACCTGAGTTTGTAAGACTCAAAATATCCGAGGCACTGATGCTGGCAGGCGATGCAGTGTCAGGTATTGATATTGACGTAAATGTTAGTGGAGGCGGCATCGTGGGTCAAGCAAACGCTGTAAGGACCGCGATTGCAAGGGGAATTGTCGAATGGACCAATGATACAAAGATTCGAGATACCTTTGCAGCCTATGACCGTAATTTGCTTGTAAACGATTCTAGGCAAAAGGAGACCAAGAAGTTTGGTGGTCCTGGTGCACGTGCAAAATACCAGAAATCGTACAGGTAGGCTATTAAGAATATGATTCCAGTCAGATGTTTCACCTGTGGAAAAGTGATTTCCAGTAGCTGGGAAGAGTTCAAAAGGCGCACTGAGAAGGGTGAAGAACCTGCAGCAGTGCTTGATGATCTGGGTTTGACCCGTTACTGTTGCCGTCGGATGCTCCTGTCTCATGTGGAGCTGGTGGATAAATTCGCACCATACCAGTAAGGGACCGTAGGGTAGCCTGGACCATCCTTCGGCGTTCGGGACACGGTAAGCGATTGCGTCCTGTGCGAATCACGCCGGTACCTGAGTTCAAATCTCAGCGGTCCCATTTCTATTTGAATACTGGTAAACTGGGTCATGAATCGAATGAAAACCACATTCGGAGGGATTCCGAATACAATAAGCTATCAGCTCAGAAAAAAAACTATATCATATGGTCCTTATTCTGGCACTGTAAAACTAATTTCACATGACTGAGTAAACCTGAGCTAAAGTGGGTTTTGCTTGTCTTGTTAAGTTATTTGCGGAATATGTTTTTCTTTTTACAAATTATTTTAATATACGTAAATTGCGCCGGGTGATTAATTGAGTAATGAGACTTTTAGTAGATATGAACGTGCAAGAATTATTGGTGCAAGATCGTTGCAGATATCAATGGGAGCACCTGTTCTTATTGAAAGTACAGAAATCGATCCTTTGAAACTCGCAATGGAGGAACTGAAACGTGGAGTAATCCCGATCACAGTCAAAAGAAATGTTGCACATTGAGGTGAATTTATGGAAACAACAGATCAAAATATAGATATACAGGTGGAAGAAAAGGCAGAAGGGAAAAACTCCACATCACTTGTTCCGATTGATGAATATCTGGTTGCAGGTATACATATAGGTACACAGCAAAAAACACAGAATATGATGCGCTTTGTATATCGTGTTCGTACTGACGGATTATACGTGCTTGATATTCAGTCAACAGACGAACGAATAAGACTCGCTGCAAAACTACTTTCCAGATACGATCCATCCAGGATCTTGGTTGTGTCTGCACGTCAGTACGGGCAATTCCCCGCAAAAATGTTCGCAAAAGCGATTGGTGCAAGAGCAATGGTGGGAAGGTTTATTCCAGGCAAACTCACCAATCCGAAATTAGAGGGATTTTTTGAGCCTGACATCGTACTAGTCACCGATCCCACAGGTGATGCACAGGTAATCAAGGAAGCTGTTAATATCGGAATTCCTGTTGTCGGATTATGCGACACCAACAATATGACATCAAATGTGGATATGGTCATTCCCACAAACAATAAAGGTCGAAAAGCATTGTCTCTTGTGTACTGGCTACTGGCAAAAGGAGTTTCCGAAAATAACGACATCCCTTTCAATTATGAACTTAACGACTTCGAACCATCATTGTAAATTATAAGTGATCAAGAGTATACCAAATATATAGCAAATGGACCCATATTTAGGAGCAAATAAGGGCTAATCTCTGCCATTTCAATGGTGTGATGCAGCCCGTCAACTTCTCCAACGATATATTAACATACATATTATAATCATATAAATATAATATGTTAAGAAGGATCTATCAGAGAGAACTCATATTTGTCCTTTCTGCGGTCTAACTCTTGATAGAGGTTAAAATGCTGCTATCAACATTCTGAGATTGGGGCTACAATCTCTTCTGAATTTCGATAGATACTCTTCATTGAAGAGAGTAGTCACTTTGGGGTGATCAGTAATATGAGACAAACAACCGTTGCAGGACAGTTTTATCCGCTAAGCCCAAGGATTCTTAAAAAGGAACTTGCAAGGTACTTCAGTGACCTTGATGTCTCGCCACGAAATGTGATTGGTGCCGTTGTGCCGCATGCTGGATACATCTATTCAGGTGGTGTGGCGGCAAATGCATATGCAGTGCTTCCAGAAGCCGATACCTTTATCCTGTTAGGTCCTAACCATACAGGTTTCGGTTCAGCGGTAGCAGTATCACAGGAGATATGGGCAACCCCACTCGGGGAAATTGAAACTGACGTTGAGCTTGCAAGATCCCTTGCAGGTACTATATTGGACTACGATGAGATAGCTCACAGGTACGAGCATTCAATTGAAGTACAGTTACCGTTTTTGAAGTACCGGTTCAAAGGCGGTTTTAAGATACTTCCTATATGTCTTGGATTGCAGGACGAGGAAACTGCGGTCGAGGTGGGTAACGAGATTGCACGTGCTGTCAAAGAATGCGGAAGAAAAGTTGTGGTTATTGCATCTAGTGACCTGACACATTACCAGCCTGCAAATATTGCACAGGCAATCGACCATTACCTTATAGAATCTATACTTGATATGGATGTACCGGAATTATACCGGCGAATTGCGGAAAGGGGCGCATCTGCATGCGGATATGGTCCCATTTCGGCAATGCTTACTGCGGCAGTTTCTCTTGGAGCTAAAAAAGCAACTCTGTTAAAATATGCAACTAGCGCCGATGTGACAGGCGATACGTCTGCAGTTGTTGGATATTCGGCAATTGTTGTGGAATGATGTATTTGCATGGATTGTAAATGATAGAGGTAATCGATCGTTTATTATAGAATCCTACAAGACTTTAGCCGTGGTAGTATATCAGAGGAGTGAAAAATGGTAACTTGTTCTGCACCTGGAAAAATTTACGTATTTGGTGAGCATGCCGTTGTGTATGGCGAGAGTGCCATATGCTGTGCTATAGACATTCGAACTCGAGTGAATGCCGAACCCTCTGAATCTGTGGAAATTGAGTCAGTTCTGGGCAAGACAGGCATTGATTATGACATACATCCCTATGTTTCGAACGTTATCGAACGCATACGGGAAATTGTACCTATCAAGGGTGTTTCCATCAAAATCGATTCCGACCTTCCAGTGGGTTCTGGACTTGGTTCCTCAGCAGCTGTCACAATAGCGACAATACAGACTTTGAATTATCTGTTTGGCTGTAAGCTTTCTCTTGAGGATATCGCAAACCTTGGTTACGAGGTCGAAAGAAAAGTGCAGGGAGCAGCAAGTCCAACAGATACCTATGTCAGCACCGTGGGCGGTGTAGTTATGATACCAGAGCGCAGGAAACTAAAGCTTATCGAGTGCGGGATTGTTATTGGTGATACCAAGACATTTTCCTCAACAAAGAAACTCGTTGCAAACGTTGCTGAACTTCGTGAAAGCTATCCTGAAATCATTATTCCACTTCTGTCAACCATCGGGGAGATGTCTCATATTGGTGAAGAAATGGTGAATAAAAGAGATTACACCTTAGTAGGGAATCTAATGAACGTGAACCACGGACTTTTGGATGCTATTGGTGTCGGGAGTCCTGAACTTTCTTTGCTTGTCTATGCAGCCCGGAAAAAAGGAGCACTTGGTGCAAAGATTACGGGTGCCGGCGGTGGAGGGTGCATGGTGGCACTTATTGATGTAGATGGAAACCGAGGTGTTGCTGATGCAATAATTGACTCTGGCGGTAATGCAATAATTACAAAAGCAACAGAACATGGGGTTATATTGGAGTCAGATATATGAAAGCTGAAGAAGGAATCACGATTCTAAAGATTGGAGGAAGTGTCATCACAGATAAAAGTTCTGACGACGGCTCTGCAAAACTTGATGAAATTGAGCGCATCGCAGCTGAGATATCCAGATTTAGCGGCAGGTTGATTATCGTTCACGGTGCAGGTTCCTTCGGTCATCCTCAGGCAAAGAGATACGCACTCACCGAAAAGTTCGATGCAAAAGGTGCGATTATTACCCATGACTCAGTAAAAAATCTTAATAGATTTGTAGTTAATTCATTGAACAAGGCCGGTTTAAATTCCGTGCCAGTGCATCCTATCGGCAACACAGTGTGTGAAAACGGCCGAATCGTTCGAATGTTCATAGAAGGTATCCGAATAATGCTTAAAAATGGTTTTGTGCCGGTATTGCACGGTGATGTGGTAATGGATACAGTGCTTGGAATATCCATACTATCAGGTGACCAGATTGTCCCTTTCCTTGCAATGCAGCTTGGTGCAGAAAGAATTGGAATTGGAAGCGCTAAGGACGGCGTTCTGGATAATGAAGGGAAAACGATTGAAACAATCACGTCGTCTAATTTCAGGGATATTGAAAAGTACATTGGTGCTTCAGAAAATACTGATGTGACCGGAGGTATGTTTGGAAAGGTGGATGAACTATTGAAACTTTGCGAAATCTCAAGTATTACTTCATACATATTTAATGCATCAAAGAATGGAAACGTCTTAAAGTTCCTGAACGGTGAAAATATCGGAACTGCAATTAATAATACAGGAAAATAAATCATTAAAAGAGTTCAATTATGAGTACTTCTAAAAGAAAGATAGAGCATCTTAACCTGTGTGCGACAAGTCCAGTGGAATCTAGGACGGTAAGTGCAGGATTCTGTGACATTCTACTGATAAACAGGGCATTGCCTGAAATCAATATGGATGAAATTGACATGTCCATGGATTTCCTTGGCAAGCGTCTAAGTGCACCGTTTCTTATTGCATCTATTACCGGGGGACACCCAGATACCATACCAATCAACTCAGCACTTGCAAAAGCGGCTGAAGAGATGGGGGTTGGAATAGGTGTTGGAAGCCAGAGAGCGGCCATGGAAGACCCGGAACAGGAAGAATCTTTTAGGATCGTCCGCGACGTGGCACCAGAAGCATTTATCTACGGTAATGTGGGTGCTGCTCAGATCAAGGAGTATGGAGTTGAAGGTATCGAAAAGGTAATCGAGATGATCGATGCTGATGCTGTGGCAGTGCACCTAAACTTCCTGCAAGAAGCGATTCAGCCCGAAGGTGACAGAGATGCGTCAGGTTGTATTGATAAAATTGCTGAGATATGTTCTTTGAATGTACCTGTGATTGTAAAAGAGACCGGTGCAGGTATATCACATGATGATGCGCTGCTTTTGAAAAAGGCCGGTGTGTCAGCAATTGATGTTGGAGGTGTCGGAGGTACCAGCTGGGCAGGTGTTGAAGTATACCGTGCAAGGGACCGTAAAGATACCTTATCAGAACATCTGGGCGAAAGATTTTGGGATTTTGGAATTCCAACGGTTGCAAGTATTATCGAATGCAGTGTGTCACTTCCAGTAATTGCCACAGGAGGTGTAAGGACAGGTCTTGATATTGCAAAGTCGATTGCAATCGGTGCAAGTGCAGCAAGTGCAGCACTGCCATTCGTTGCTCCGGCAATGGAAGGTAAAAATCAAGTTGTTGATCAATTATTTCGTATGATTGAGGAACTGAAAGTTGCAATGTTCCTTTGCGGATGTAACACCATAGAAAAATTACGCTCTTCACCTGCCGTTATAACAGGCTGGACACTTGAGTACCTTACACAGCGCGGATTTGATGTAAAGGATTTTGCAATGCATTCGGATGTGCTTTGAATTTTTAACTTTTAACCGAGAAGTCCCCTTTCGTAAGATGGGGAATGAAAGGCGTATTATCCGCATACAATAGTAAAGAATAACATATATATATATAGTTGCATTATAATATGGTTAACTATGCAATACAATCTTGACAAAGGGAACCATTCTGTATATTCATTGCAGTATCATTTTGTGCAATGTGTAAAATATAGAAGACACATATTAGTAAATCCTCTTGTAATTGATTTATTGAAGCAAACGATACATAATATCAGTGAAAATTTTGATGTTGAAGTTCTCAATATTGAATGCGATAAAGACCATTTTCATATGATTTTCAAGTCAAAACCGACATTGGATATACCTAAATATATCAATGCGGTTAAGACCATTTCATCGAGAGAAATAAGAAGAAAATTTCCAGAAGTGAAACAATTATTGTGGAAAGATGCTTTTTGGTCAAGGTTGTATTTTTTAGCAACGACAGGACAGGTTACATTAGACATTTTGAAAAGATATGTTGATAATCAGGGTCAATAATGTTACTCACTAAGAAATATAAAATACAAGTAACAAAAGAACAGGTTGATGTACTTTGGAATCTATCTGAGCAATGTAGGTTACTTTATAATTTTGCATTATCTGAACGTAAGGAAGCGTGGGAAAATGATAACCGCTCAATAAAATATATTGAACAACAAAATAATCTACCCCAATTGAAAAAAGATTTCCCTAATTCTAGCATTGTATATTCAAAGGTATTGCAGGCTGTTCTTAAAAAATTAGATGCTAATTATAAGTCATTCTTCGGACTATGGAAAAATGGAATAAAGGATGCAAGACCGCCTAAATTCAAAAGTAAAAAATATTTTTTCACATTGCCTTATAATCAAAGTGGTTTCAAGATCAATAATGATATAATCAATTTTTCACATAAATACAACGATGTGAAATTGTCCTTTGTTATACCAGATGAATTAAAAGATATGAATGTCAAACATGTGGAAATATATAACACTGTTCCCTACAAAGCAGTTGGTGATTTTTATATTTCTATTGTGGTCGATGAAACCATAACAAAAGAATATGTCGATAATAACAAATATCAGGCAATTGATATAGGAATCTCAAAAACAGTAACCGCTATAAATTCCGATGGTAAATTTTTTGAATCCATTAATCCCCGACCTGATAAATATTGGAATCCAAAGATAGATGTTATAAAATCCAAACGTGACAACTGTAAAAAAGGCAGCATCAGATGGAAACGACTGCATACTTCTTATCGTAAAATGGAAAAGAAAAAAAATAATCAAATAAAGGATTATCAACATAAATTATCTAAAACAATGATTAAGAACACTAAAGCCAATACAATTATTGTAGGCGACCTTAATGTTAAGAACATGGGTAAATCTAAAGTGAAGGCTCTCAATCGTTCTACTCAAAATCATGGATACTTATCTCGTTTCATCGAATTTTTGACCTACAAAGCTGAATTTGCGGGTAAAAAAGTAATAAAAATTGATGAGAGTTATACTTCAAAAACATGCTGTTCTTGTGGAAAACAAAATGATATGCCACTTCATCAGCGTAAAATGATATGTGATTGTGGTAACAATATTGATAGAGATAGAAATAGTGCTATCAATATCATGTTACGTTACCTATCACAAAATGCCAATTGGACAGGCTATCGGGATTTTCTCGATAATTTACAAA
>JAFGOO010000160.1 GCA_016926455.1 Methanosarcinaceae archaeon
CGGCTAAAATCGGTGCTAAAAAGAAATACATCGGAAAACGAGCATACGTGATAATCATCAAAGACTAATAAATTATGCAACACAGCAGTTTTTTTATCATCTCAACTCCCAGTCAATCTCTCCATATCTTCCACAGTATTGATGTTCACAAAAATCCTTAGCTTCGGGTCAATACGTCTGATCTTTTCCATATCAACATAGATCACATCCTTCATTTTAAAGACCGGTGCAAGGATGAATCTATCACCGTTTTTGATTGCTTTCTTTATCTCCTGGATCATTGGTGTTGTACGATAGACGGCGCATAGCGGTTCCATTCTACCATCCTCCCACTTTGGCAATGCAGCATCATGACCACGGGCACATTCAAAAAGAAGCTGGATTACCCCTGCATCCAGATATGGCATATCACAGGCAGTAACAAAAACATATTCTCCTTTTACGGCTTTGAACCCTTCCAGCATACCTGCCAGAGGCCCAACATCCGAATAACGGTCTACCGCCATTGTCAGGTTACCTACGTGTCCTTTAAGGATTTGTTTTTGGTAATCATTCCTGATAGAAATTATAATCTCATCAGACAAACCTTCAAGTACATCTATGATGTGCTCGATGATCGTCTTGCCTCTAAATGGTATCAGTGCCTTTTCCTTATTATTAAGACGTTTGGCGCGCCCGCCTACCAATATTAACGAAGAACGTATCATTGTAAGACCTTTTTCTATCTAATATTAAATGAACGTATCTTAATGTTATCATTCGATGGTTTTTATCATTCCATAGTATGAATCTGATATATCAACTTACTAGCAAAATATTTAACACCGAATAATCCATAAAGGAAATGCATGAAGTTCAATCCAGAGTCCGATACAATTGAAATGCTGGCAAAGGAGATACTTGTTGCTGCGAGGACCGCTCCGAAAGCTAAGGGTGTAGATGATATCGTCACGGGATTAGTGGAAAGTACCGAGATTGAGACACTCGCAACAACTATGGAGTCACTTGCTGACACAAAAGGTGAAAAGTTCGGTTTCTTCAAAAGAGATGCAAAGAACGTAAGGGATTCTGATGCTGTCATCCTTATTGGTCTGAAATCGTCAGGTACCACAAATCTGAATTGTTCAGCCTGTGGGTTCAGTACCTGTGCCGAAATGTTAAATCAACCCGCTGTGGAATCGGATTTCGAAGGACCGAAATGTGCCTTCAAACTCTTGGACCTTGGAATAGCACTGGGATCGGCGGCATCAAAGGCAAAAGACCTGTGCATCGATAATAGACTAATGTACACAGCTGGAGCAGCAGCAAGGTTTGCAAAACTGATCGATGCAGACGTGGTAATCGGGATGCCACTGAGTATCAAGGGCAAGAACATCTTCTTTGACAGGATATAAGCAGTCTTTGATTTCGGGATTGGTACTCAGACCAGTCCCCTACGACGTTCACTTTTGTATTCATCAACAAGTAGCTTAAGATGATGCTGTTTTATTGCTATGCGCGCCTCTTCTGCAGTCTTTTTCCAATCCTGAATCGCAGAGTCAAGTGCTTCAGGATCAACAACTGCAAAATCTTCTGCACGCTGGATGGGTATGTTCACTAGCAAAGGTACGTTCTTTTCAAAAAAACAATCATAAGCAGCGTGAGAAATTTCATCGGTCACAATTGCAGCACGTATACCGAAGTCAATTAGCAAAGATGCAGTACCAGTGCCTCCACCACTTGCATCTTCCAGATACACTATGTCATCATGCTTGATACCATAGAGTTTGTTTGTTTGTTCAATGGCTTCTTTTGTGAATGAGGAGACGATCTTTACAGGGATGCCCTCCCCCCGAATTTCTAATTTTCGTATCCTTTTGAGTTTTTTAATTTGGTTGCGTGCGTCCTTAAGGCTTTTACTTTTCTTCTTGAGTTCAGTTTCAAGCCTTGAAATATTCCTATCCCTTATCTGGACCTCTTTGTCTTTCCGAATCACCCTGTAGGTATCCTTCCTCATCTTTTTGATTTTGGACTCAAGTTTTTCGATCTTTTTGTCCTTTAATGCAGTATCATCCTTAAGTTCATTGATGAATTCATGCAACTCTTTTATTCGTGCATTTTGACGTTTGATGGTTTCCCCCATACCCTCAAGATGTTTATGCAGGCTTGTA
This sequence comes from Methanosarcinaceae archaeon, assembly GCA_016926455.1. Taxonomy (GTDB): domain Archaea; phylum Halobacteriota; class Methanosarcinia; order Methanosarcinales; family Methanosarcinaceae; genus JAFGQV01. The sequence goes on from JAFGOO010000160.1 coordinate 2,151, forward strand.
TCTCTTGCTTTCTCTAATAGGACCGAAGGTTTTGTTTCCATTTTTGATGTATTTGCTGCCTTTTCGATTGCTTCCTCAATAGAATCTCCTCCGATTACATACTTCTTTATCTGGTCAATATCTGCATTTCTGGGTGCTTTCTTCTCAATGCGTGAAAACATGTTCTTGTAACTCTTGAAGGTGTATAGTGCGGCTGCAAGTGCATCACGTTCATGGTCATTGGAATACCCAAATGGACGTGCTAGTGATATTTTTTCCTCAGAAAGCATCTGTGCGCCTGGTGTACCAATCACAGCATTGAAGCGACGGCGTATCTTTTCTACTGCCGCCGGAGTTGGGGTCACATCCGTTGCCACTATAACAGGCTTTCCGTATTCAGCAATTGTTTTTACGACATCGTCATGCGACATACCTCGAAAGCTCTTTGAAAATAGCAAATCCCCTTCAAGTGACAGGATTGAAATGCCTACAGTAGTTCCTGGGTCGATACCCACAATTGTTAATTTTCTCTTTGAATTCTTAAGAGGTATGTATTTAATCTTCTCGCGTTCAACACTTTTCAAAGTTACCTGCGTATCTGCACTCGTCGAAGAGTAGATAGGGATATCGTCACGTCTGGCATGTACCGTGAACTCGCATCTTACATAACCACCAAACCCCTCAGCAATCCTTGAGGTATATGTAAAACCACGATCCTTCGAAGCCCTTCTAAGTGTTGATTCAATCTCACGGCTCTTTACCTTTACCGCACCGTGGACTTTCCTTCGATAACGGTTCTGGCTCCATCCGCCCCTTCCAAGCGACCTTGAACGGCTTATCTTGATTTTGGTTATATCTTCAAATAAGGAAACCTCACATCCAA
>JAFGOO010000161.1 GCA_016926455.1 Methanosarcinaceae archaeon
AATTAGGAGCAAGTAAGGGCTAATCCCTACCTTTTCAAATGTGGGGGTATAGTCCTTTAACTTTTAGCCGAGATAGTCCCCTTTCGTAAGATGGGGAACGAAAGGCGTACTATCCGCATACAACATTGAAATCATTATTCTACCGGTCAGAAAAATCCAGTAAGGGAGAAGAACGGATATCTGCCGATATTCTTATTCAAGTACCTCATTAAGTTTTGTATAAAAATCTATGATCAGCTTTGTTGCATCGTTTTCCTTATTTAGGTTGAATGTGCGTATCTGTTTACCAAGAGGTTTTTCAATAACAATATTGGTATCAACCAAGGGAGCAATGACCCTCGCAACACTGGAGTGGGACAGGCCTGTAATTTCTGCAATACCCGAAAGATACGTAAAATCGTCTGGATGGTCCATCAGGCACTTAAGAACAGTCATCTGTGCGGTTTTGCCAAATACTTTTTCAAGTGCATCCATATATATCACACTTTAAATGATAGTTATTAGTTATAAAGATTTCTTTTATTTTGTAGCATACGACTATTAATAATAGGACATCATAATATTTAGAAAAGATTTAATAATATTAGTGTACTATGTAAAGTAGCAAAATTAGAATAGTGATAGTATGGAGCAAGAACAAATAGATAAGGAGATTTTCCGACTTGTCGAGCAGAAGCCTGAGATCACGAATCAGGAACTTGCTCGATCCCTGGCAATTCCGGAGAATGTGGTTAAAGAAAGACTCCAAAGACTCTCTGACACAAGACAAAAGATCCTGATCGTAGACGATGAACTCGATGCATTGATTGCACTAAAAAGAGCATTAGAATCCGATAACTACAACGTCGTTGAAGCAGCCGACGGTTTAAGTGCCATTAAAAAGGTCAAAACCGAAAAACCAGATATTGTTTTACTTGACCTTATGCTGCCTGAAATTGACGGATTTGAAGTATGCAACCGATTGAAATCGGATCCGCTATACAAGCATGTTCCCATAATAATGCTTACTGCAAAGGGTGAAATCAATGATAAAATAGAAGGCATTGAGATGGGGGCAGATGATTATGTCGTAAAACCATTCAACTTAAATGAGATAAAGACCAGGATAAAAATGGTACTCAGGAGAGCACAGGACTAAATACTCATTATTGTATTTCCTATTGTTTCAAAATTTCGTTGACAGAAGGCTTTTGTGTTCAAACACTCATGTTCACAAGACAAAATAGATCGAATTTATATCTTATCGCAGTTGTAGCCATACTTCTCATTGCTACTATTATATTTCTTGGCATCCGGTCGAACAACGAAGCCAAAAATATTGTTGAGCAACAATTTACCAGCCAGCAATTACTACTGAACCAGCAGATATCAAGAGGTATAGAGGAATTTCTTAATGAAAAGATACTGCTGATAGAAATAATTGCAAAACAGGAATCAAAAGTACCGCCTGATTTTTTTAAATCCAACTTTAAGACGATTTACGAAGAATCCAGCGGGTTTTTTGCGATCCAGTATGTCAATGAAAGTGGCACAATCGTTTCTGGATATCCCGAAGAAAATTTGCCGCTTGGTTACAATCTTTTTGAAAACAACCGGTCATCTGCTTTTGAAACAGTTCAAAAAAGCAAAGAAACATACATCAGTGACGTAGTACAAATGTTTGAGGGGGAACTTGGCTTGTTCATCTGGGTTCCTTTATTCATTGAAGGTGAATTTAAAGGAACTATACTTTCAATAATCAAAGTTTCCGATGTTACAGACCGATTCCTGAAAAACTATAGCTCTTCTGGCCATGTATATCTGATTGACAAATCTGGAATTATCCTATACGATAATTCTAATGAACTTCAACTCAACAAAAATTATTTAAATACTACTGATGAAATAAATTTACAACAGGGAACCATCTTCCAGAAACAGATAAATGGTACAGAAGGGATTGGTAATTTTTTTGAAACATCTGAAAATGGTGACAGAGTGAAGTGTATCGTCACTTATTCCCCAATCAGATGGCGCAACCAAATCTGGTCTGTTGGAATCACAAATCCGGTCTCGAATGTTGATTCACTTATACATTCAGTATATGTTAAACAGGGTGCATTCATTGTTTTATCCGGAATATTTATTTTAACTGGAAGTATGTGGATAATTCTATTGCTTTCCAAATGGAATAAAATACTTGAGGAAGAAGTTGCATACAAAACTTACGAAATTAAACAGTCAAACGAACTGCTTCGAAGTGCAAATATAAAATTAAAAGAAGTTGATCAATTGAAGACAGAGTTTGTCTCCATGGTATCACATGAACTCAGAACACCCCTATCAGCCATGAAAACATCTGCTGAATTCTTAAAAGAGGATAACTGCAATTCTTCCGTCAAGGCGGAAATGCTTGAACTTATCATCAGGAACATTGACCGCCAGACGAGAATGGTGGGTGACCTCCTAGATATTTCCCGCATTGAGTCTGGTAAGATAAGATTTAATCCCGAAATTACAGATTTACATGAGATCGTCAACTTGTCTGTTAAAAATGTGTATAGCTTATCGAAAGAAAAAGATATTACAATTCATGTAAATCTACCAAAAGACCTTCCATCTGTTAGAACTGACAAAGACAAACTAATTCAGGTTTTTGTAAATTTACTAAACAATGCCATTAAATTCACACCAACTGGCGGGAATGTTGAAATTTCATCCGTTGAATTCAATAATTTCCTGGAAATGCGAATTAAGGATACCGGCATTGGGATTGCACCTGACCATGTTGACAAGATTTTCGATAAATTTTACCAAATCGATAGTACCTCTACACGGAAAGTAGGAGGTAGTGGGCTCGGTCTTTCAATCATAAAGGGTATTATTGAAGGGCAGGGAGGGACCATACGCGTTGAAAGTACGCCACATGTGGGGACTACTTTTATATTTACATTAGGCAAATAACAGCATGACATGTTTATGCGGTGGTATCCTTTTCTGTAGTATGTTGATTGCAGCATTGACAGGCTTTCGGCTTAGTTTGTATTTTGAATACTGTCTTTGATTTCTTATCTTTCGATGGAGTTTAGCAAACTTTATCCATTGCTTGTTTTTGTTATTTGATCCGTTTTTTTTTCCAACTCAAGGTTTTTCTTTACATATTAAGACCGTATAATTAATACACAAACTGGTCTTTTTATAGAAAAGTATAAATAGGCACGTACTAATGTTGTCATGACTAAAAATAGACAAGTTTAATTATTTATAAAGATGTGTGCACTATGACCAAAACCTATCAGCATGAAACATCTGTTGGTGACAGCAATTCAATAATTGACGTCATCGGCGTGAATAAAAGTTACCGGATTGGAAATACGGAAGTACCCATTCTTCAGAATATCAACTTGACCATAAAAAAAGGTGAGTTTCTTGCAATCATGGGTCCGTCAGGTTCAGGAAAAAGTACACTCATGAACTTAATTGGATGTCTTGACCGACCCACAAATGGACGAATCATCATAAGGGGGAAAGACATAAACAAAATTTCGGACAATGAATTGGCAATACTTCGCGGATGCGAGATTGGATTTATATTTCAGAAATTTAACCTGATACCAAGACTAAGTGCTCTACAAAATGTAGAACTGCCAACATATGCTAACTATAAAAACAGAATCAATCCCCGTATTCGTGCAATAGAACTTCTTGAATTGGTTGGACTGACTGAGCGAATGTATCACAAACCAACAGAGCTTTCCGGAGGGCAATGCCAGAGGGTTGCAATTGCACGCTCGTTAATAAATACTCCATCACTAATTCTTGCAGACGAACCAACTGGCAACCTCGACTCAAATACAGGAGTCGAAATAATGAATATTTTTCTTGATCTCAACAATAGAGGTCGGACCATTGTTATGATCACACACGATCCCGAAGTTGCAAGATATGCAGAAAGAGTTGTACACTTAAAAGATGGAAAGATAGAAAATAATTAAGAGGTGAAAATATATGACAAACAAATGGATATTTAATAACGTTTTTAGATATTTGATTATTTTGTTATTAGTCTTTGAATTGTCCACAAACACAGCCTTCTCCTCATCTGGTGCTGCGCTTAAAGTGGATATTGTAAAATACGAACCCTATCCTGCTGAGATTGGAAAGTATGTCGATGTATGGGTCAAGATTGAAAATATTTATTATGGCCGTGCATCTGATGTTTCAATAGAACTTGTCCCATCATACCCTTTCTCACTAGATTCAAAAAAGAACGCGGTAAAAAACATTGGCATACTTTCACCTGACAGTGAAGCAGTACATGAATACCATCTGTTTGTGGACAGTGATGCCAAACCCGACACAAGTTCAATAAAGATACGATACCAGGACGACAAAGGAGTAAGCTGGTTCGAGGAATCTTTTGATATAAAAGTAGGTTCAGATACATTTGACAGCAAGGGAACACTTCAACTTGAAGAGATTAAAACCGAGCCTGAAGTACTAATGCCGGGTGACAGTGGCACTGTAACTATTGTATTAAAGAACAGTGCAACCCAAAACACAATTACCCTTGATGGTAAGGACTATGATACAAATGCCCATGTCCAATCTGCATCCCTATCGAGTATTGATGATATTATAGTAGATGATGAATCCTATCAGGGTAGTGGCGTACTGGGGCCGGGAGATGCCATGACTCTTACTTTTAATGTAGATGTTGATGGCAATGCAAAAGAAGGAACACATCTGATGGATTTTTCAGTAATCGGGAGCTCTCATTCTTATAACAGCAAATGGGACATCCCAATCAAGGTTGATTCTGCAGGTATTAAGGTGATTCCTACCAAACCCCTAACGATTGATAATGGTGTGGCAACCATTCAATTCGATGTTGTCAATACTCATCCCAATACTTTGACCTCGGTATCTATCAGACCACAGGCAGAGGGGATAGAATTCTCGCCTTTGGAGTATTTCATCGGGACCATGAACCATGATGAACTGTTTACGATCGAATTCGATGCCAGACCAATTTCAGATGATGTCACAACCCAACAAGATATCACATTGATAACCCAGTACATGAGCGGCTTCAATCAGCATGAGACAATTCTTAACGGCCTTAATCTGTCAATAGTTTCTGAGAAGCAAAACTCTAATATCGAATTTGCAGGTGTCAGCGTTCTGTTTTCCATATTCGTGGTATCAGGTCTTGTGATGTACAGGCGTAAGAAACATCAGTAATAGGGGGTTAACTGGATGGTAAACTTTGTACAGTCCCTGAGTATCGCTGTGGGAAGCATAAGAAGTGCCAAGATGAGGTCCACTCTCACGACCCTTGGCATTGTAATTGGTGTGGGTGCAGTGATTGCCAATGTATCATTGGGTGCCAGTTTCCAGCAATATTTTGATGACCTATCTTTGAGTGCAGGCTCAAACTATATCGTAGTATTTGATAAAGAACCAAACCTTTTTCATGACAATGAAATGAAACTGATTGATAATACTCCTGGTATAGTTGCCATTTCACCTTATAAACAAAAATCTGCTGAAGTTACCTACTATTCCACGTCCAAACATATTGGTTTTCTTGGAGTTAATAAAGAAATTAAAGAAATTGCAAATATTGAACTGGAAGATGGAGTTTTCCTAGATGATAATGACAAGTATGTAGCTGTCATTGGCCATGATATAGCGTATGAAAAGTTTGGCAGGAATATTTTTACCCGAAATTCTATTGATATCACATTTCGTACAAACGAAGGCAATAGTATTACCAAGAAGTTCATGGTCAAGGGGGTAATTAAAAAATCAAAAGAATCGGTTATTCCATCTGGGATTGGAGATGATGTAATCTTAATTCCGGTTTCAACATTAAATGAGATACTGGAAGAGAATGATTATGGAGCTTTTCTTGCCATGTCATCCAGTTTGGATAATATAAAGGAAACAGATGAAGAAGTTGATAGACGGCTGGCTCGTCATTTTGGTGTCCCTACACGTGACATGGATGATGATGATGCAAAACCATATTTTATGGTGAACCAGGCAGAAGATTTGGAGATGTTGGGTCAAATATCTGATGCTCTGGCGGCACTGCTTACTTCGGTTGCTTTGATCGCATTGATAGTGGGTTCAATTGGTATCATGAATATCATGCTGGTTACGGTAACTGAACGGACCAGTGAAATAGGTATAATGAAGTCGTTAGGATTTACAAATTCACATGTTCTGACACTATTCATAGTGGAATCGATAGTATTGAGCGTATTTGGAGGGTTACTTGGCACGGGATTGGGTGTGCTTGGGGCTTACGGCGGACAAAGTGCGATGGGTCTGCCTCTGGTATTTCCTATTGAAATGATTGCGATAGGTTTTTGTGTATCGGTTATTGTGGGCATGATCTCAGGCATATATCCAGCAAATAAAGCAGCGAAGATGAATCCGGTTGAGGCCCTGAGACAAAAGTGAAATTTTCAATGAAATGAAAGGTAATCAAAAATGATATCATATCTTTTGATCTTTCTGGAAATTGGTGTTCTGTGTATGCTCTTTTGGTTCTGGATGCTCATTGATTGTCTAATTTATGAGCAGGTTGAAGGAAACGAGAGATTTACGTGGTTCCTTATAATATTATTCACTCCTTTGATTGGAGCTATTACATATTATATCGTGAAGCGACCAAAGCGTCTGGCTGGGGTGGTATGATGGACGAGCCATAATATCTGACAAAGGTGGATAAAAGACATGGAATAAGCAGCAGATCAATATACGGAACAAGGAATAATGCACAATTCTGCTCAGTTCGTCGAAGTCATATATTTCAACATATCAGTAATATCAACTGGGAATAAATTGATGTTTGTAACTGCGGATGGACAGCCCGCCAGTATTTCACAATGGAATCCCAACAATTGCAGATTAAGCTAGAAATCGAGAATCAACATGAACGAAACCAGTGAAATCTTAAAATAAGGATGTTAAATAATGGAAATTTAGAAAGCTCATTTTAGATTACAATTGAGGAGAGATGATAATATGATAGTAACAACAACTGAAAACATGCAGGGATATGAGGTTGAGACTTTAGATATCGTATTTGGAAATACAGTGAGAGCCAAGCATGTGGGAAAAGACATCTTCGCGGTCTTGAAAAGCATAGTTGGAGGAGAATTGCGCGGATATTCGGAGATGCTCTCTGAAGCAAGGGCAGAAGCCATGAGCAGAATGGTAGATGGTGCAAAAAAACTTGATGCAGATGCCGTCGTGAATGTCAGGTTTACGACATCCCAGACAATGGCAGGAGCTGCAGAGCTGCTGGCTTATGGGACTGCGGTTAAACTAAGGAAACTGTAAGAAATTGAAGAAAAGATGGAGGCATGATTGATGAAATCGAAGGTGACAGATGACTTAACATACAATAACGCATAATTAGGCGGATTTTATTATTTTATTTAATAACTTGACCATTAATAGAAAAGTTTAAATATTTTATATTAGGTGTTAGTATTAATAGGTGGTTTTCGATTTTAGTATACCCAAAATGGAGGACAAAATGATAGATAAATACATAACACAAATCGTGCTTGGGCTGCTTGTTATTAGCATATTGACAGTACCCAATGCAGCGGCAGAGGTTCCAGTATCGAAGACGGTAACAGTAGAGGAAAAGATGATTGCTTCAGATAATATGGATGTAGATTTTTCAAGAATTAAGATAAATCCGCCTTATTCAAATATGCAGATAAAACCAGGAAATAGCGATGAAGTGACGGTGACGGTGACAAACAAGAATAATGAAACCATCACAGTAGCACCATTCGTTTCAATTTCCCCATATAGTGAGAACTTCTTTGAAGAAAGCTGGGTCACCATAACTCCTGTGAGTGTAGATATTGCACCAGATGCAAAACAGGAATTTGTGATCAAGGTCAACATCCCACAAGATGTGGATATTGGATACTACTACACAAGCATCGCATTCACAGAAGATGTGATGCCAACACCATACCCGAATCTGTATCCTAATTATGTTAACAGCATGTCCTTTTCTGTTGATGTGTGGACACCGCCAAATATCCAGATCATGACACCATACATAAGCGGTCGTGTTGAATCCGGGGAGACTTACGACTACGAGATCAAGCTCAAGAATATAGCTGATAAAGATATCTCGATCGACCCTAAGATCGATGATAATAACCGCATGTATGATTATTATGGGTCATACAGCACGGTGTATTCAGCACTCGAAGATGATGCAATTACCATCACTGCCCCGTCTGTAGTGAAAGCAGGTGAGACCGCTATTGTCAAGGTACATCTCGAAGTGCCTGATAATGCAAAAGGCAGGTACAACGGAGTTATTGACCTCAACATTGATGACCCTTCGATCCGGGAATATGAGGGACAGGTCCAGATGAACTTTATTGTGTGGACACAACCTTTAACACCATATGAAAAGAGTTTTACCAGCAATATCGATGCTCTTATTACCATTAGATTGAACTCACAGCAGAATAGTTATGACAGATGGATGGGAACAAACACCCAGAAAGATGAGGAATTATCCTTCGAGAAGACACTTATAGATCCGTCTGGTAATGAGGTTGAAATGACCTTGATTAAAACGACCTACGGCGGTACAGTAAATATTGGTATGTATGATTCCCCGCCATGGGAGATGGACAGTGAGGGCATATACCAGGAAGTTCAGACAAGTTATTCAGAAATATATACCGCGCCCGGTTTAGTAGGGGACTGGACACTTAAAGTACTCCCGTTAAATGCTGAGACGTTCAGTTATTCGATTATGATGGAGTCATCTGAATAGACCGTTAATCAGGCGCAATGCGCCTGTCCCTATTTTTAGGATGGTTCATTATGAATATTGTATCTAAAATAGCAGCTACCGTCTTTATGGTAATGATGTTGGTAGCAGGAGCAGGGTGTATCAAGGGTTACGATACTTCATCCCTTGAATATGAGATTTCATCCCTTGAATATGAGATTTCCTGGTTAGGCACTCCACCTACTGAGAGTAAAGCCATCGAAATGAAAATCGCACAGGAAGTAAGCCCCTATTCAGGTACTAACTATAGCAATGTTACACTCAGCGCATCAGTAGATAATGACAGTATTCGTATACATGCAGTAGCAATATCATCGAGTTTCAGGTATCCTGACCTGTATGATTTCACATATCGTGATGGAGAGTTGATACTTCTGGGTTATCTGCTTGAAGCGATTCCTGAACCTGTGCGAAATGAGGCTATCGGGATAGCAGTACAAAATTACGAGATTTCGGCTGCTTTTGAAGCTGGTGCGAATGCATATGGTACTCCGTCTGTAAAGCGAATACTACCAGAAACAGCAGAGAAGTTCTATACTCCAAAGACCCTGCTCAGTGTGACCTGGATGGACAGTTCTGTATCCGCATTGGTCGATATGGATAACCGGCAGGTGGTTGAAGTGTGGATTGGGAACTAAAAAGTAGAGAATGAATAACATGAAAAAAAAGCTTTATCTAATTTCGGTAGTTTTGTGGTATTTAGGAGCAATATGCTTTTTTATCGCTGCAGGAATTGGTGAAAACATTATATATGTGGCAGTAGGAGTACTGTATATATGTATTGGTTCTTCCTTTTTGGCTTTGTATAAACTCCTCAATTGAATGAAATTTGTAACCTTGAAATTTATGAACTATCAACTTTAGTTTGACCCCAATTACCTGATTCTGTACTTCTTTGCCCTTAATTGGATTGGATAAGATTTTAATCTTGAATTATCCGACAGTCTCTATAAGTACTTACTCTAGGTCTTTTCAGCTTACTTAACTGTCTACAATGCCGGATTTTTAGAATTCCTGCAAGCACCGGCAAGCATAAAAAATCCAATTATTATCAATATCAATCTGCTGAAGACAAAGTCATCAGGAATAATGTAAGGCAAACTCCTTCTTGACTGTGACATCAGTAAAAAGGGATATGTTGAAAGAAAGTTATTTCCAAAAATATCCAGTACTTCTCTAATTATCCCTCCTTTTTGTTCTTACAGCTATCAATCTACCTCAAACACTCAACTACCAGCTGAATCCTTAACTTTCTTCTAAGCCATTCCTCAACAAATAGGATAAATCTACCAAATCTGAACTTGTCCTCATCGATGGTTGATGGACCTGGTTTTATGATTGTAAAATACTTTTTCTGAAGGAAGAGCCATGCATTTCTGAGCAGGAATGATACCAACGCAAAAGTGCGACAAGAAGTTACAATATGAATTGCCTAACAGCTATCCCCTTCATTTGGGATAATCCTACTGTGGGATGCACTGAAGGTAACATCGGAGTATTAAGCCCACAGGACAACGTGGAAAGCAAGGAATTCCAATTCTTGACTAACTGCCAGGATAAAGAAACTATGAAGAGTGTAATGCGAACCATCTTAAGGGTCATTATGGTAGATAAGCGAAACAGAATGATACGCTTAGACCAAAAGGTGTGGAATTGGGCCATAATGGCTTTTTGCACATTATGGAGAATGGACAACATATTCCCAGCCTATAGATGGCTTCTAAGGTTTCTGTGATTATTCATACTGTAGGACTTGGTAAGTCCCACGTGCTCCCTTTAATGGGTAGGAACCCCGTGAGGGGCAACAATGGCACAGGGGATAGAGGAAATGGTAAAAA
>JAFGOO010000162.1 GCA_016926455.1 Methanosarcinaceae archaeon
AGCAACAAGAGCTTTTTATGAAACATATCGGTGCGTGCAGGTTTACCTATAATTGGGCTTTAGAAAACAAAATAAGAGCCTATGAAATGGAAAAAAGCATCTATCTAGGTTCAATTTGCAAGAAATGTTAGTTCATGACTTGAAAGTGAGTAACGAATGGTTAAAAGAATGAAGCAAGAAGCTCCATGCCTAAGCGTGGAGTAGTTCACCAACAATTCGAACTCCAATACGGCAATCTTAAAAGTGGAGAAAACATTATAGAATCACAAATGGAAACCGAAATAAAACTTATACATACCGCAGATTCCCATATCGGCTACCGCCAGTACCATAGCGAGAAACGGAGGCAGGATTTTTTGGATGCTTTTTCTGTTGTTGTTAATGATGCCATTGATATGCAGGTTGATGCCGTTATCCATGCAGGAGACCTATTCGATTCAAGAAATCCCACACTTGATGACATCCTTGATACCATGTCGATTCTTTCCCGTCTGAAAACTTCGGGAATTCCTTTCCTTGCGATTGTAGGGAACCATGAAAGCAAGCAGTACACACAGTGGCTTGATCTCTACGAAACAATGGGAATTGCAACCCGTCTTGGCACAGAACCCTACAGGATAGGGAAGGTTGCTGTTTATGGTATCGATAGTGTCCCGAAGTCAAAGATACCTCTTTTCGATTACTCTGTGTTTGATGGCAAAGGGACTGATTCCCATTATAACATCCTTGTGATGCATCAGCTAATGAAACCGTTTTCATTTGGTGAATGGGACTGTGAGGAAGTGATTCAGTCAGTCCCCTTCGATGTTCATGCAATCCTGCTCGGGGATTACCACAAATATGAAAAAACAAAGGTAGGTGATGTTTGGGTTACCTATCCAGGAAGCACAGAACGCAACAGTACAGCCGAGCGTGAGATGAGATCCTATAATGTCATTACAATAGGCAGTGCCGGAATAGATATCAGTCGGCGAATTGTTCTGACACGTGAGTTTGTATTTATCTCGGCTGTGCTAAGGGATAACTCTAGGAGTTATGAGGAAATATTTGATACCATCAAAGAGTATGATATCGCAGACAAAGTCGTGGTTGTTGAGATCTCAGGCGACTCCTCAGTATCGGTATCATACAGTGAAATTGAGGATTTCTTGCTATCCAGAAATGCACTTGTTCCAAAAATCCAGGACCTGCGTACAGGAAAGGGGATGATTAGTGATGTATCCATTGGTGTTTCATTCTCAGACCCTGATGAAGCCGTGAAAGGGGAGATTAAGAATATGAACCTTACAAATGCAGGTCTGCTAATCGATGAAATCGTAAGGGATCCTTTTATAGTTAAGAGCAAGGTGGATGCTTTGGCAGAAGAACGCATTTCTGCCCTCATTGAAGGTATGGATTTTAAGAACCCTATTAAACAGACCCTTTATCCAGTTGTGGATAGGGAAAGATCATCACAGGTGCCTAAAGAGTATTATAAAGAAGTTGATTCGGAAAACATCGACAAGTTGTCCACTGAAGGTTCCGCGGAAAGTACAAGAAGTGAAAAAATTATAGAAAAAGAAGTGATAAAGAACGAAAAAAAGCCAGCTCCACGGCAGTACAATCTGGGTGATTACCTATGAAACTTAAGCGACTTCATGTTTCGAATATAAGGAGTTACAAGGAACTTGATATATCTTTTGACAGCGGAGTGACTGTCGTCTCAGGGGTCAATGGTAGTGGTAAATCCAGTCTGTTGGAAGCATGCTTTAGTGGGCTTTTTGGGAGCAAGACCCTTTCAAAGGAGTTCGTGCTCGCAGACATGATACGCAAAGGAGCGACAACCGCATCTTTGACCCTTGAATTCGAACAGAAGGGAAGGGATTATGTGATTGAGCAGGGATTTCGATACAACCCAAAAAGTGACCGTGCTTCTAGTACTAAGTCGGTGTTCAAGGTTGACGGCAAAATCCTTTTCGACCAGGCTACCCAGACATACGAAGCTGTGCGTGCACTGCTTAATATGGATGAAGAGGCGTACAAAAACTGCGTCTATATCAGGCAGGGTGAGGTCGATGTGCTGATTAATTCAAAAACATCAGATCGCCAGCGTATGATTGACGACCTGCTGCAGATTGGTAAACTCGAGATTTACCGCGAACGTGTAGGTAGTGCGCGGGTGGCTGTGGGAAGACTCCAGCGGGATACTGAGGGACGAATCAAGGATGTTACTTCAGAAATTGAAAAAATTGAGAGCACAGAGCCTGTAAAAACACTCAACGGACTTAAAGAGCTGTCAAACAGAAGCCAAGATAACCTGGATGAACTGAATAAAAAAAAGGATGCTGCAAAGTCAAAGATGGATGAACTTGCATTAAAGGTAAAAAAGTATGGGGAACTTACGACAAAAAAGAATGCCGTAAATAACGAGATTGCAGAATTTGGCGGAAAGAAGGATATTGAGTTCAAACTAATTGAGGCAAACAGAAAAGACATCCAGTCAAAGCGCGAATCTGTGCAAAAGATCAAAGATGAAAATTCAGCATTTGAAAAAAAGATTGTTTTCGATGGTGAAGACATCAATGAGATCTTGGTCCAGAAAGAAAAGCATGAGCGCCTAACCTTCAAATGTCTTAACGATTCCGTAAATATGCAGGCAATGGCTGAAAAGGATTTGGCATCGGAAATGAAAAACCGAAAGGAGACAGAAAAACAACTTCTTGCCAGCCAGCAAGCCGTACAAAAGATTAAAGACGAGATTGAATCCACAGAACAGGAAATCGCAAAAACCACTGACTCGATGAAGGAACTGGAAGAAATACAGAATGATTCGATTGAAAATGCTATATTTCTCGGTTTTAGCCTTGAAAAGCTTGATAATATCGATGACATAATAGACCTGCTAAAAGACCAGCAGATACGGCTTCATGGCACTGAAAGGGAACATTCGACTCGCATTCACGAACTTGAAAATAAAATTGCCAAAAACAAGGAACTTCTGGCAAAAGGTATGTGCACAACATGCGGTCAGGACCTTAAAGGCTCTAGCATTGAAGAGACAACAGAATATGACGAAGAAAAGAGATCAATTTTGATTGCTGAACTTTCAAAGCTAAAAGTGAAAGAAAGTGAAATCGAAGGCAAGCTTGACCTTGTGAAAAAAGCAAAGGAATGTGGGAAAGAGATTGCAGATTATCAGAAGAGAATTGAACTGATCCAGAAAAGCCTCGAAGCGTCAGTGAAACAGCTTGATGGTTACAACATAAGGCTTGCTGAGGAGAATAAAAAGGTACAACAACTTGAAGAACTCAATGAGAAAATGGCAGATAAGGTTGCTGAAATTAGAAAGAAGATAGACACCCTTAAAACTCAGGAAGAGAGTGCACGAAAAGAGCATGCTGAATCGAAGAAGAGTCTTGATAATACAAAGATAATCCTAAATAACCTTCATAAAATGGACAGACTTAAAGTTGCTATTGAACAGCTCGAAGGCAATATCCGAAACAGTATGGAGAAGATAGAACTTATTGAAGGTCAGATAATTGAGCGCAGGGAAAGGCTTCACGAAGTTGATGAAAATCTTGGGGGCATTGACATCAACGAACTCGATACGAAGCTAAGAATGTTTGAGACAGCCCACAAAAATATCTTTATAGAGATTGAAAAACTAAGACGTGAAAAGGAAGAGACTGTGAAAGAAATAGGGCACATAGAGAACGAAATCAAAAGGCTTTCGGAACTTCATGATAATCTAAAGCTGCTTACAAATAAAAGTGATTACCTGCAGTTTGTATATATGGATGCTGAGACCCTAGAAGACATGTACATGCGCATCCGAGTATACCTTCGGGCACGGAACATAGATGCTCTGGACGCGCTCCTGAACGAGATGTTCTCTTTTATGTATTGCAATAATGCATATTCCCATATCAAACTGGATTCAGACTACAACCTTACGGTTTATGAAAAGGACGGCATTTCCCTTGAGCCTAAATTATTGAGTGGCGGTGAACGTGCGATATTCAATCTTGTGCTTCGGTGTGCAATCTATCGTTTGCTGGCGCTTGGGGGCAGCGGTGCAGCCCGGGGTGACGGGCTTCCACCACTCATATTCGATGAA
The DNA here is from genome assembly GCA_016926455.1 of Methanosarcinaceae archaeon. Taxonomy (GTDB): domain Archaea; phylum Halobacteriota; class Methanosarcinia; order Methanosarcinales; family Methanosarcinaceae; genus JAFGQV01. The sequence continues at coordinate 4,100 of JAFGOO010000162.1, forward strand.
CCCACAGTGTTCCTTGACCGCGGACACGTACAGCAGTTAATCAAACTCATTGACATGATGCGGGACATCGGGGTGGGTCAGATATTGATAGTGTCACATGATGAATCATTAATTGATTCGGCTGACCATGTGTTCTTGGTTGAGAAGGACCCTATTACGAACACGTCAATGATAACTGCAAAATGAAAGATATCTTTCAGGTAGGATTACCAGTTGCCTGCAAAACCTAGGAGTTCATCCACATCAGTCATCTCATCAAAAAACTCATAATCCTTTATCAGGTGTCCCTCAAGACTGATGGAATCAACAAAACCATACCAGTAAACCACCAATCCCTGTCCGTACTCTTTCTCGTAGTGTTTGAACTGTTTTTGATAGTAATACTGGTGCTCCCATACTTCCCCGAACGTCGATTTGCTCTCAATCCATCGGATGTCCGTATTATCGATAGTGAGGGGTTCATCAAGAACAAAATCTGGAGTTTTTCCTTTCCCATTTTTACGCAAGTCGTTTTCATTAAGATGGACGATGTCCTGAACATCCAGCCATTTTTTGATGATATTTTCACCCATCTGTCCTCTTGCTCTTTGGTTCTGGTGGGCTTTTGGAGAATAAAAATAATCGGAATTTAAAGCCTGCACGACCTCGGTTCTCAAACGCCTGTCACGTATCGTTTCAGGGTTTTTGAACATTATGTTTATGTATTTTTTCGAGTGCCCCATTTCCTTCAGTATCATGGCTGCCATGAGTGTTGCAGGGAACCTGTTCCATTGTGCGATGTGAAGTATCGCATTGCCTTCTTGCCATTTTTGGAGGTGTCTTTCAGTGTACCTCTGCATACGGGCATGATTTTGTATGACTCTTCTTACTACCTTCTGTTGGAGTATCGTAGTTATTATCCCAACGGGCGCATGGATTTCACGTGAAATTCGTTCAGCATCCTCAAAGGTGTTGACAGAATCGTATATTTCCAGATATGTTTTTTCATCCATTTTGACCATCTAATTACAAACGCTTTACTGACGTACTCCCACGACTAAATTTCTTGGGGTTCTATGGTTAGCTGCTTTCAAGCCATTGCTACTTTAGGGACATCAGTGTTCCCTTTCAGCACATCACTTTCTGTACTGAATCGAACTATGTTTGGAGATAATTCAATATTGAAAGCTGCATTAACGTCTGGATTATCAACGTGTCCGCAATCAGGACACTCAAAGTTTTTAGCATTCCTGTTCCCGATATGACCGCACCTACTACATGATTGGGAAATGTATTTTGGGTCGATATAAGCGATAGGTACTCCAAGCAACTTAGACTTATATTCTATCATTTTTTGTAGCTGATAGAA